>CAJXRW010000216.1 GCA_913060525.1 uncultured Gammaproteobacteria bacterium | reverse complement strand
ATCTACACAGAGTAGATCGTCGGCAGCGTCAGATGTGTATAAGAGACAGCAGATGAGCTATATGAAATATCGATATCTGCATGTTGAGCATCCCAGTACAAGGTTGCTTGAATAAGTCCTTCATCTGCCATACTTACTCGCCAGCCTTGGTTTTGTGCCGCAATTTTAATTGCTTGGCCAACTTGTTGGTCTGTTAATCCATAAGGAGCAGTTTGGTTATTCAAGTTTTTAATCGGTTCCAGATTGGTACATCCGTATAGTAATAGGATTAAACTCATACAACACAATGACCAAATATACTTTTTCATGAGATAAAAATTGATGCTATTATGGCTATGAGCATAGCTAATTGCAGCTTGAAATACAATTAAATACCAAAACTCAAATTCACACATTTGGATGATTTCTGCTAATATAAACAAACAACAAGTGCTATTATCTTAAATTAAATACTATCTTCTAGCTGCGAAACCTGAATGCCTTCTAATTTAACTTCTGATGTTATCATAATTGGTGCTGGCCCATCTGGATCAGTTGCCGCAAAGTTATTAATTGATAGAGGCTTTTCAGTTAACATTATTGAGCGAGAATATTTCCCAAGATTTTCCATTGGTGAAAGTTTATTACCACAATGCACAGATTTATTGAATGATGCAGGTTTATTGGGTGTAGTCGAAAAAGAAAACTATCAGCTTAAAGATGGTGCAAGATTTTGTGATGGTGAAAAAGCAGGAATTTTTGATTTTAAACATAAATTTACAATAGGTGCAAATGCTACGTATCAAGTTAAACGAGCTGAGTTTGATAAATTGCTTGCTGATGAAGCCCAGAAAGCTGGTGCTAATATTTATTACGGTGAAGAGGTTCAGAAAATTGATTTTTCAAAAGCCGATGTCTGTGTCATTAGTCAGAATAAAGAGGGTATAAAAAAAGAATTCCGTAGCCAATTTATACTAGATGCAAGTGGATTTGGGCGAGTTTTACCCAGACTATTAAGCTTAAACAAACCATCCGACTTCCCTGTACGACAAGCTATGTTTGCACATGTGAGAGATCATATTTCTCCGAATGGTTTTGATAGAAATAAAATTCTCATAGCGGTACACCCTGATAATAAATCTGTTTGGTATTGGTTAATCCCGTTTCAGGATGGTACAAGTTCAATCGGTGTCGTTGCGCCACAATTGTTTTTTGATCAGCTTAGTGACATGTCAACTGATGAACAATTCAGGCACTGTATTGGTGCTCAAGCAGAGTTGAAACAAGTCTTATCGCAAGCTGAAATTAGACAGCCAGTGCGTAAAATTTCAGGGTATGCGAGTAATGTTACGTCACTCTATGGCGAAAGGTATGCCTTACTTGGTAATGCAGGTGAATTTTTAGATCCCATTTTTTCTTCAGGCGTAACCATTGCGCTAAAGTCTGCACATTTAGCGGTTGGAGTATTGGTTCGTCAACTTCAAGGTAGCAAGGTGGATTGGGAGGCTGAATTTAGCCAACCATTATATTATGGGATTAACGTATTTAGAGCGTTTGTAGAGGCCTGGTATTCTGGGCAACTACAACAGATCATCTTTAGCGAAGTTCAGCCAGAAGATATTAAGCAAAAAATTTGTGCTATTTTAGCGGGTTATGCGTGGGATGGGAATAATCCATACACCTTTCAAACTAAACGAAAACTCGGTGTGTTAGCGCATGTTTGCCAACAGCTAGCGATTAAATAACCTTGATTACGGTGCGAATACGATTATTTATGCATATACTATATTAATAATATTTCGTTGAGTAAATTTTCTTATGACCAGAGGTCAATTGGTTAGGATAACCATTATTGCATACTTACTAACTGCAATTACGGGAATTGCAGTTGTTTTGCCATTTGTAGTTAAGAATAACACGGCTAGAATGTTACATTCTGATCTTGCTTATACGGGTTATATATTATCATTTTTCATGGTAGGCATGGTCATCACAGAGTTCTTAAATGGATATATTGTTAAGTATATCAAGCTTAAAACGGAACTTTTTATTATCTCTTTTATTTATCTATTATGCATTATTGCGATGTATTTCATTGATTCCATTATGCAGTTGTTACCCATCATGATTGTATTGGGATTATGTTTTGGAGCAGTAACAACCATACCTAATTATATTATTGTACATTCATACGATGGTTCTGGACGTTCATCACGTTTAAACAGAATAGATTTGTTTTTCAGTATTGGTTCATTTTGTTATCCATTTTTAGCTGGTTACATGCTCAAGGATCATTTCACCTGGGCAACGATCTATGCCTCTGTATTAATTATTTGGTTGGTCATTCTGGTTTTATTATGTACGGTAAAACTCCCAGATTTAAATAAACATGATTTAGGCACGGATGGCTTAAATTATTCGAAATGGAATATTTATGTCTATTGTATTGGGCTGGGTATTTTCTTTTACTTTTGCTCATATGTGGGGTTTACCTATTGGTTGCAGCCCTATTTTCAAAATACATTAGGTATTTCCGTAAAATATGCCACTCTGGGTGTGACGCTTTTTTGGTTATTTTATGGAATTGGCTGTTTTATCTCTAGCTTTGTCGTCCAAGTGGTTCCCGTACATAGGTATATTATTGCTTCATCGATTGTGGCATTAATCAGTTATTTTTTTATATTTCAATCTGCTGATGTGGTTATGATGTTAGTGTTTACGTCAATATTAGGGTTAGCTTGTTCGACGGTATACTCATCCAGTATTTCTTATGGTTCATTAATACTTAAGAGACCTTCTCCCCGTGTTGTCAGCTTTTATATTACCGCATCAGGTCTTGGGACATTTGCAGGTGAGTTTTATTCTAGTTATGTTATGAATGAGTGGGGGTTTTTTAGTCTGGTTATATACAGCGCTATTTCAATGTTAATCGCAATTCTGTTGTATGGTTGGGTCGCATTTAACATGCGTAGAGTAAGACTAGTAAAAGAAAATAGCTAATATATCTCATTGCTTTTGTTTATTCAGCTAGCGTAGAATTTCTTTGTATTTACGAATAAAACAGGAGTTAGAATGATTAAGCAGGGATATAAAGTTTTTATCGGGATGGTATTGTTAGGTACGGTCGCTATTGCAAATGCGGATGTCAGTAAAACGGCTGTCGAAGCAACCATTAAAGAATTTAAAGACAATCCTGGTGTTGCGCCTTATTTTGATCACGCTTATGCCTATATGATTTTCCCTAGTATTACTAAGGGTGGTGTGATCATTGGTTTTGGAGAAGGTGAAGGGCAAGTCTTTAAGCAAGGAACAAATGTAGGGACTTCTGAAGTCACACTTTTTTCAATAGGTGCCCAGCTTGGTGCGCAGACATACAGCCAGGTTATTTTCTTTGAAAATGAAGAGGCGTATACTAATTTTATTGCTGAAGGTACCATACTGTCTGCAAATGCTTCTGCTGCGTTTATTACCTTAGGTGCGAATGCTGAAGCAGGTACAGGTGGCGTAAGCTCTAGTTCAAGTACGGGTAAGATGGCAGCGAATACTGATCCTAAAATGGGCGGATCTTATGCCAATAGTACGGCCAGTTTTTCCCTAACTAAAGCGGGTTTAATGGGGCAGGCAACGTTAGGTGGTGCGACATTTGAATTTAAACCAAACGATAATAATTAGTAATATATATATTTGGTATTTTTAATATAGCTTAAAACCATTTTAATCCATAAAATTACCAGAGCTACGCCAACAATATCAATTCCTATAATAAATAGGGTTAGGCTATTCCAATAACTAGCCAATGCGGTTACTGTCAATAAAAAAGCAAGACTCAAAGCGATCCAGACAGTATTAATTACAAACAGTTTTATCAATTCAATACAATAACTTTCAGCCCAGGTGTGTTGTTTGGTCTTTTTGTCATTTTTGTACAAGGCATAAGCATAGATGGCACTGCATAAACCAAGCGGCCATATAAAGACGCCAAGTAAACATAAAAAATAAGCAAGGGTGATTTTGCTGCGTGATGGTATAATCCATTGTTTAATCTTCGCCACCATTACTTTAGATCCTTAGGTATATACACAAATTTTATGCTTGCATTTTTGCTGTTATAGCTACTTAAGGTTTGATTAATAAGCTTGCAGGTATCATTTTCTAACTGTGTACCTACCACGTAATAAGTATCATTATTTGATATAACTTGTGGTTGAATATGGGGCTTTAAATGGCACAGTTGGTCTATAGCTGAGATGCCATAACTGTCTAAGAATTCAGTTTGAGTTGGTATCGTAACCGTTTCCTCCAGATATTGATTTAAACTATATTTAACGCTTTGTAAATCAGCACTCGACCTGACAAAATAGGGTGCAGCTGAATTAGATAAATTATCCTCACACGTTTGGCTATTCTTACAAATAATATTTATTTGGTTGTTTGTAATAGGGTTAGTTTGTATCGCAAAGAAATTTTCCTGGTCATGGATTACTTTCATATTCAGAAACGAGACATTATGTTTAGTATTCAAACTACAAGTGACACTCTTAGACACGTTGGAACCAGTCAATAACGTAGCGCAGGAGATTTCAGAGTTACCTGCTAAAGCTTCCTTAACAGATCCTGTTTTAAATAGTCCATAACTGAAAAAGAATAAATAAAATAAAATAATTATTCCTAATGACAAACTCAGCAACATAATGAAGTCTGTCTCTTATACACATCTCCGAGCCCACGAGACAGGCAGAAATCTC
>CAJXRW010000215.1 GCA_913060525.1 uncultured Gammaproteobacteria bacterium | reverse complement strand
CGAGATTTCTGCCTGTCTCGTGGGCTCGGAGATGTGTATAAGAGACAGCCCCATGTCTTTGGAGCTAAGAAAAATTTCAAATGGTCGACGTGATTCGTGTACGGTCCCTTCATTAAGAATAATATCGTTAATAGTTACATATAATGCGTGCTCTGCTTGAGGTGGCTTTATTTTATAAGTTTCACCCAAAAGTGCTTCAGGCCTTTTGACACGCTCACTCATTTGTTCGACTTTAGGCTTATCTTTTTTAGGCTTAGCAGATTCGTTAGTTTCATCTTTGACTATATTAAAACTAACAATAGGCTTTTCAATTTTTACTGTCATATTCTCTCCTTACGTTAAAATTTACCGTAATAACCCTCTTTAAGTGCATCGTATAAATTTGCTGCAGTATGTATTTCCCCATCATATTCAATTTCTTGATTTCCTTTTAACTCTATAATGGATTCATCATCTAGTACAAAACGATATGTGGTTTTTTCCAAATCTTTCTCATTAACAAGTACACCTTGGAATACTTCTGGGTTAAAGCGGAAAGTGGTACATCCTTTTAGACCTTTTTTATATGCGTATAGATAAATATCTTTAAAGTCTTCAAAATTAAAATCTGTTGGTACATTTGCTGTTTTTGAAATACTTGAATCAATCCATTTTTGTGCGGCCGCTTGAATATCAACATGTTGCTTTGGTGTAACTGTATCCGCTGTTATAAAATAGTTTGGCAATGCCGTGCTTGGTTCTGTACTGAATGGCATTGCATTTGAGTTAATAAGTTGTTTGTAAGCCAATAGTTCAAAAGAAAAAACATCTACTTTTTCTTTTGACTTTTTACCTTCTCTAATAACATTGCGCGAATAGTGATGTGCAAAACTTGGTTCAATCCCATTGCTGGCATTATTGGCTAAGGATAAAGAAATTGTGCCAGTTGGAGCAATTGAAGAATGATGCGTGAAGCGGCATCCATGCTCGGAAATATCCTGAATAATATCAGGCCTTTCATGACCCACTCTTTGCATATATTTACTGTACTTAGCCAGTAAGACCTTGCCTTTAACTTTTTCGCCAACCTGTATACCATCACGCGCAATTTCTGGTCGTAGTCTAATATACTCATCTGTAATGGTATATTCCTCTTCCAATGCTGGTGCTGTACCTTTTTCTTTAGCAAGTGCGATACCTTCTTCCCAACCTGTTATTGCTAATATCTTTGCAACTTCTTCTGTAAAATCTAATGATCCTGTGGAACCATATTTCATTTTCAACATGGTAATGGTTGAGCCTAAGCCTAAAAATCCCATGCCATGACGACGTTTGTGTGTGATTTCTTTTCTTTGCTGCTCTAATGGTAAGCCATTAATTTCAACCACATTGTCTAACATTCTGGTAAAGACTCGCACGACTTTTATATATTTCTTCCAATCAAAACTTGCTTCGTCTGTGAATGGGTTATTAACAAATTTGGTCAGATTTATAGAGCCAAGCAAGCAAGATCCATAAGGAGGTAGCGGTTGCTCTCCGCAAGGATTTGTTGCTCTGATTGTTTCGCAGAACCAGTTGTTATTTTCTTCATTAACTTTATCAATTAAGATAAAACCTGGTTCAGCATAATCATACGTGGATGTCATAATCATATCCCACAAACGTTTTGCTTTAATGGTGCGATAGACTCTACAAGCAACTAATCCCGTATCATCAACAATATAGTCTCTTTTAGCTGGCCATTCACGCCAGATAACTTCATCAGGATTATTTAAATCCAGGTTATGAGTTTCTTTTTCTTTTTGGGTTATAGGGAATGAGAGCTTCCAGTCTTCCCCTGTTTCAACTGCTTTCATGAAATCAGCAGTGATGAGTAATGATAAATTGAACTGTCTTAGACGACCATCTTCACGTTTAGCGCGAACAAAATCTAAAACATCGGGGTGACCAATATCAAATGTCCCCATTTGGGCGCCACGACGACCGCCTGCTGATGAAACGGTAAAACACATTTTATCGTAGATATCCATGAACGATAGGGGTCCAGAAGTATGGGCCCCAGCCCCAGCTACAAATGAGCCTTTTGGTCTAAGTGTTGAAAATTCATAGCCAATACCACATCCAGCTTTAAGGGTAAGTCCTGATTCATGCACTTTCTCAAGAATACCGCTCATTGAATCATCAATTGTGCCAGATACAGTGCAATTGATAGTTGAAGTAGCTGGTTTGTAGTCTTGTGCGCCAGCATTAGAAATAATCCTGCCAGCAGGTATTGCGCCGTGACGCAAAGCCCATAAAAACTCTTTATTCCATTTTTCTTGAAGGTCTTTTGTTTTTTCGACTGCAGAAAGTGCTTCTGCCACGCGTTTATAGGTGCTATCTATAGAGCGATCAATTGGCTCACCTTTTCCATCTTTAAGTCGATATTTTTTATCCCATATATCGACAGAAGCGTTTTGTAATTCAATGGCCTGTACAGTTTTATTTTCCATAGCTTCTAACATTTCGTTTCCCTACTTTATATGATAGCACGAATGAATTTCATATCTTGCAAATGAGATATATTACTCTAAGTCTAGAAGTAAAATTGGAAAAATCGTATAAAAGAATTTAGGTTTATTTGAGTGCACTATATTGACATTATTTTAGTGCTTAAAGAATAGAAGGTTACAGGAGTTGGTTAAAGATAAATCAATTTCTGGGCGATATTTGATCTGAATTAAGCTAGTTTTCTTTTGCCGCATCTTCAAAATATTTTGCATTCTCAGGGAGTTTTCGCAGCTCCGTTTTAAGGACTTTACCCACTGGGCTAAGAGGTAGTGATTCATTGAAACTGATAAGTTTGGGTGTTTTATAGCGCGTAATATTTTCGTGGCAATAATCTATAACTTGTTGGGCAGTCAGCTGTTTTCCTTCTTTTAAAACGATATGTGCTTTAAGTGCTTCACCTGTTTTTTTATTAGGGACGCCAATTACGGCTACATCCAATACCTCTGGCATGTGGGCAATAACATGCTCAACTTCAACGGTATAAACATTAAAGCCAGAAACGATAACCATATCTTTTGTACGGTCAACTAGCTTAATTTGACCTTGTTCATTCATAATGCCAACATCACCCGTTTTAAACCACCCGTCTTGTAAGGCTTTGGCAGTTTCTTCAGGTTTGTTTAGATAGCCTTTCATTACTTGAGGGCCTTTAACGCAGATCTCACCTGACTCACCAATGGATTTTATTTCACCAGTTTCTGCATCACGGATTTCGACATCTGTATTTGGGAATGGATAGCCTATAGATCCGCTGAATTCGGTTGTATTGTAAAAATCAGCACTGACACCTGGTGAGGTTTCACTTAAACCATATGCAACTTGAAGCGGGCATCCTGTTACTTCATGCCATTTATTTGCTACATGCTCTTGCACGGGCATACCGCCTGCCCAAGAAACTTTCAGACTTGAATAATCGCCTGATTGAAAGTCTTTGTTATATGCAAGTGCGCTGAATAATGTATTCACACCTGTAATTAAGGTGAATTTATTATTTTTTGCAATCTTTATAAACATTTTAAGATCACGTGGATTAGGTACAAATAGGTTTTTATGTCCGAATGCAAGCATGGGTACAAACGATGCTGTTAATGCGAATATATGAAACATGGGCAATGGAGCTAGCCATATTTCTTCCTGCTTGCTGCCATCAAAAACAGGAGAGAGTAAGGTGTGAATCTGTTTGATATTAGCGACGATATTTGTATGTGTTAACATCACACCTTTAGATTTACCAGTTGTGCCACCAGTATATTGTAAAAATGACAGGTCATCACCTGTCATGGAAGGCCTTTTGCACTCTGAGTGAATACCTTCTTTTAGTACCTGTTTAAATGGGATGGCCTTCGGTAGGTTATACTTTGGTACCATTTTCTTAATTCTGCGTACCACAAAATTAATGATACAGCTTTTGGGGCAAGGGTGCATGTCACCCAGTGTGGTGACAATAATATGTTCAACAGGTGTCGTTTTTATTGTTTTCTCAACGACTGCTGCAAAATTTTCAAGCACAACCACGGCTTTAATATTGGCATCTTGGAATTGGTATTCTAGTTCTTTCGGCGTATACATGGGGTTGATCCCCGTAACGGTAAGGCCAGCCTTATGAGCACCGAAAATAGCGATGTGATATTGAATTAGATTTGGAGACATGATTCCTAATACATCGCCCTTTTTTAAGCCTAATTTATTTTGGCAATATGCTGCAAATGCATCGCTTAATTCATTTAATTTATTATAACTGATTTTTACACCTAGACATTCGTCAGCAATTTTGTTGCCATACTTGATGACTGCATCATCAAACATGTCTATGAGTGTTTGATTTGGATCAATCTCAACAGTATGTGGAATGCCTTTGGGGTAATGTTTTAACCAGATTTTTTCCATGATGATTCTGCTAGGTGTTTATAATAAGAAAGCTACTTCAAAATATATTTAAATGCAATAATAGAGCATAAATTATCAATAGTGGTATGATATAAAACCACGACGCTTTGATCGTGCATGATATTTTAAAGAAGCAGGAATGTAAGGTAATCAATAATGAGTGTGTTTAAGCTTTTTAAAAGTTCCAATGATAAGAAAACGGTAGATGAAACTGTTGAAGATGAAAAAGTTATCGAATCTGCTAAAAAAGAGGCTGAATCTGAAAAACAACAAGATAGACACCTGTCTCTTATACACATCTCCGAGCCCACGAGACAGGCAGAAATC
>CAJXRW010000214.1 GCA_913060525.1 uncultured Gammaproteobacteria bacterium | reverse complement strand
TCCTGCGTCGCTAATTTTAACCAGCTATTTTATTGCCTCTGAATGAGGCGTTAGGTAACCACGGATGTTTTACCGAGAACTAATAATTGGCTTCACAACCATATTTGCTTGGTTGCCTGCTCTTATACTTACTTTTCTAGCCGCATTTGTTTTTCTTATGGGTTTCGCTGCAATAAGCGAAGGCGACTATCTTATAGCTACTACTTGTATACTGCTAAGTAGTGGTGGTGTTCTGGGCTTTATTGCTCTTACGTCTCTCTGCTGGGGCCTTCATATTTCGTTTCTTAAACGATTGATTTTTCTCCTTGCAGGCGTGTTGTCTTTGGCAACAGTCATTTATCTTGGAACACTAGACCCAACATCAGCACTTTACCTCAGCTATCATCCTTTGGTTGTTTATTTATTCTACTCACCATTCGTTATTGGTCTTTTCCACATTGTGCTTCACTGCTATTTTTGGGTAAGGTTACCTAACAAAAGCATTAACACTCGCTGCGCTCGCTAGGGACAAAAATACGTAGGCTCCCTGCGCTTCGCTTGGTATTGTAGCCTACGTATTTTTGCCCGTTATGCGGAAGTTAGCAATACAAGGAGAGTCCGTTGCAAATTTTGATCTTCATTTTACTTTTATGTTCATTTTCTGTCTCTGCGAATCTATTTGAAGATATGAAGTGTGGAGCATATGACGCTTCAAAATACCCCAATAAAACAGAATTTAAGGGAAGCGCGGAGCGAGAAGTATCTGACTCTGGAGTAAAAGAGTTTTTTGATGAATTAGGAGAGACCGATTCTTCACAAAGACAGTGGGTATTTAAATTAGTTGACAGAGCAACGGGAAAATATAAAAAATCTTTTCCTCGTCGATCGCCAAACTCAAAAAATGAAATTGCTATTGAACATCAAATTATACAACCAGAAATTATCATTACCTTAGGGGATAAGATTATCACTGGCAGCAATAATGGTGAATTTGGTGGAGAGCTACTTTTAATCGATGAAAATGATAGTGTTACCCTAATCAAAGAAATGAATGTTGAAGACATTTATAAAATGCCATTTGGTTTAGTAGTTACATCAGGTTTAGCTCATATGTCGTGGAATTACGGTGATATTCATTTAATAAATTCAAACTTTGAAACTGAAAAGTTATATAGCTTAGTTGGCAAGCCCAAATCATCTTGGCTGCTAGATAATGGTGATCTATTAATTAATAGTTATCCAAAAGGCTCGCAGGTTTTAACTAAAAGTGGTTACTTAAAGCGTGTGCAATGTATTGCTAACAAGCCACTAAAGCAGGACTCGTAACAGTTGGCTCAGTTCCGCTTCGCTACACATTTTAGCCAAACATTTATCAGCCCCTTAACAGGGCGTTATAAGCCAATGTAAGCCCATGGAAATAATCATTTTTACAATTGGCGCTGCCATCTATTTGGTTGCCGTAAACTTGCTAGTTAAAGGTCACAAAATGTTGAACCTTCGCTTCGGTTGGCCAAGACCAGCAGGGTTAACTAACAACGCAATTTGCTATCTCTTTTTTGCTGTATTTATCGGCGTGGTTATTCCGTTTGCCTTCTTTTTCCCATTATGGCTCAACACACTCGCGCCCGTACTTCAGCCAACTCAAACAAACAGGGCCATTCTAATATTAATCGGTGGTTTTGTTCTTTCCGTTGCAATGTGGTTAAACTATAAAAAGACTAAGCAAGGCAGTTTTAACAATGGCTTATAACAAACAAATTATGTCACTCGCTGCCGCTCGCTGGGACGCAAACACGTGCGCGGCTTCGCCATTATTGCACACGTTTTTGCGCCCCATATTTGGAAGTTAGCTTAGCGGAGGCATTATCGACACTTTGATTTTTGTGATTGGTTCCGTAATGTTCTTTATACTGGTTATAAAGTTGGAATCTATGATTCCTATTAACTTTTTGGATAAAGTAGAAAGAACGTTTAACGACTTAGGGACAAATGTGCAGGTAAGAACGAATTCTTACTCACGTTTTTATAACACCAAAGGACGATTGATAAAAAAGTCGGATATATCAAAAATCCAAATCGCCGGTTGTCTTACTCTTTTTACGTTATCAGATAACGCAATAGATATTACAGTTCATCCAGCTAATAGAGATATTGTGTTTGAAAAAGCTAAACGTATATTTACAGAGGCGCAAATTGTTGAAATTGATATGCAAAGCTAACAAGCCAAGCCAGCGGGAATTTTACTCGCTGAAAAGCGCTCATAAAATCCCCTGCTTGGGGCGTTATGTAACTAGGGAAAGTGATGCACTCTGAGAGTCAAACTTCAGAATTACGCCAATTGGTTAAAGATGCTCGGTGGGCTATTTGGCTTTTTGTTATCGTTAATTTTTTTGTATTGGTTTTCTTTATAGATGACGGCATTTTCAACGAATTTGTATTTGTCCTTTTATTTATTCAACTCGCTCTAGTAGCTTTCTGGTTGTTGCCTGTCTTTTGTTATCAGGTATTTATCAAAAAACTTCGAGTTAAATTGGCAATTTATAAAGCGTTGGCGTCGTACAAAGAAGCCTTAGGTCACGTATCGTGGTAGCGTTACATAACAAGTGCATCATGGTGGGAATTTTACTCGCTGGTAAAGCGCTCCTAAAATCCCCATATGCAAATCGTTAGGTACACATGAAAGTTCAAGGAAGTTTATTGACATTCACAAGGAGTCTAGGAGCATTTGCAATAGCATTCTTTTGCTTGTGGCTTTTTCCTAGTCCTGCTTTCGACGCTTGCTCCCACAGCAACAACACTAGTATTGTTGGCTGTGGTACATGGCCAGATTTACTTATGGGCTTTTTGTTCGTGACTGTAAGTTACTTATTGGGGCCAAGTTCTAGAATCCATTATTTAGTATTAATATTGTTTTTTACTTTTCTTGGTAGCGCCGAAAATATTCGGTTTGGGAGTTTTTATGACGCATTATATCAAGCTCCTTTCCAAGAGTTTTATTATGGTGGTCTTGTCGCTGCATTCATTTTTGTTTCTTTTTATTTATTCACAAGAATACGGAAAAGTGTACCTAACAAATGAATTATGTTGTTCGTAAACTCACTGGGACAAATACTCGCTGGCCTTCGGCCAAAACGCTCATATTTGCCCCATATTCAAAGCGTTATACATCTATTGAAGCCAACTTGTATTGAATATGGATTTTAAAAAGTTAAAAAGCAATTTGGTTGGTACTGCCAAAATTTATCGCTATGGCTTAGGTCTTTTAATATCAATGGTTGCTGTAGATGCCTATAGAGATGATTTTGAAGATACACTATTCTTTTTAGGCCTCATTATTGGTTATGTTCCAATTTTAGCTATAAAAGTAATACTTTATACCTATGTTGAAAGCTTAGAGTTTCATAAAATATCAAAGGGTTTGCTATGGTCGTTTTTAAGCTCTAACGTGATTATTTTAGGTATCAGCTTAGCAAGTTACTATGAACCTCCAGCGCTCACGCTCAATGAGTATTTATTGTATATGGTTTTTTTTACAGTCTTACTTTTTTTCAATTATTTTATGCTACCTTGGAAGGAGTCTTAATTGCCGATGTAAAACAAAAACATCATGGTGGGAATTTTACTCGCTGGTAAAACGCTCCTAAAATCCCCATATGTTAAGCGTTATATTTATTAAGGATGATTTTGAGTGCATAGCTTGGTTTTAGCCCTACTTCTTACTACTACAAATATAGATCTCAGCGGATATTGGCTCGGGGAAAGTGAAAACAAAGATAGAATTTTTTTAACTTTAAGAGATGATTCCGGAGTCTATATATCTCTACAACAATTTTTAAATGACGAGGAAGTCGAGAAGTGGCAGTATCAATTTGGTTATTGGAGCGTTGATGGCAATACACTAAAAGTGAATATTATCGCTGGTTATTCAGACGGTAAAGTGAAATTACTTAAAGCATGCTCTGGTCGAGAAGTTAACTATGAAGTCACATCTTTTGATAGTAGAAAGCTCAATTACAAGTCTTATGCATCTGGGGAAATTTATTCTGTCATAAACAAAGTTCCCCAAACCGATAAAGATAAAATTTCTCAAAATATAATTAATCAGTTTAAAGAAAAGCTAGCGTTGCATAAAAATGAGTGCCAATAAATATAACAAACCAAGTCATCGGAAAACCACTCGCTGGCTGCGCCAAAAAGTTCGTGTTTTCCGCTGCTTGGGGCGTTAGAACCTTCTATCTTCGAAAGGATTTGAAATGAGTACCGTTCTCTTTTTGACTGTTGCATGTGCATTAACTTTTAGCCTCGTAAGAGAGGTCAGGAAAAGAGGCTCAGATAGTTTTGCAATTGCTATCTGGAAGTTCTTTAGTTTTTATACAACTCTCTCAAATTTGCTTGTTTTGCTCTGGTCTGCAGCTTTGGTTTTTGTTCCCACACACGAAATTGGCGCCTTTGCCCAAAATGCCAATGTTGCTGCTGCTATTACGTTCTACATTGTCACTGTGGGTATCGCCAATTATCTTATTTTCGGCTGGCTCAAGCTTTCATTCTTCGAGCGTACTAACAGAGACAGCCATCTTTAGAATCGTATAAAAAGCTCTGCTGTTTAGGGGAAAATCCCCCTCAATAAGCGTCAAAGTACTTTTGAACTGAATGATTGGGGATTTTTACGGGAATATTAAGCGATGAGGGAGAAAACGGCGCTCAAGGTTAACTTTTACGCAAACGCCTACGTTACAAGCTGTCTCTTATACACATCTGACGCTGCCGACGATCTACTCTGTGTAG
>CAJXRW010000213.1 GCA_913060525.1 uncultured Gammaproteobacteria bacterium | reverse complement strand
TCTCGTGGGCTCGGAGATGTGTATAAGAGACAGGGGTTTACAAGCAGGTTTTGCATCGGGATTTAATCCACCTGATACTAGGAATGTTTCAGGTAGCAATTATAGTGTATCAACTACAAGTGGGGGATTTAACTTCGGTGGGTTAGTTGGTTATGATGTAGCGATTAATGATAGGTTTAGTGTTGGCGTTGAGGTTGATATAAATTATACGCCAGATATTTATAAAGAGAGTGCTAGTGCTGGCGGTGCCAGTGGAGATGATAGCTTGAATATCTTGAATATTCCTGTCATGGCAACAGTGAAATTTGTAGCACCATTTGGTTTAAATGTCTTTGCAAAAGGTGGACTCAATTACCAATATGCAGATGTTAGCGCAAGTTGTTCTGGTATTCCTGGATGTGGAACGCAAAGAGATTCTAATTCTGCGTGGACAGGTGTTTTAGCAGGAGGTGTTGGATATCAAATAAATACAATTAATATATTTGCCCAATATATGTACATTTTTGGTAAGGATTTACAAAACCTTGAAAATAATAAAGCAGTTGAGCAGGGTATTATTACAGGTGGTGTGTCAATTACATTGCCGATGTAAGTTGCTCTTTGTTACCAATGGAGTTAAGAACTTCTTCTGCCTGATTAAAACGATTATTATCAATCAGAAAATGCGCATAACTTACTTTAAAAGACTCATTGTTTGGCTCTGATTCTAAGATCATTTTATAAAGTTTATTTGCCGTATCAAAATTATTAGTAATTGAGTATGCAATTGCCAGTTGTGTTTTTTCTTGATTGCTTAAAACTTCATAATTAGTGTTATTGTCAGCTAACTTAAGGAACCGTTCATATATCGTTTTTGATTGGGCTTGTCGATAAGTATTTCTTAAACTCTCAGCATAGTCAAAAATATCCTGAGGTTGAAGTTTACTAATTTTATCTAACTTTTGATATGCGATAGAGGCATCATAGAATAGACCTGATTCATAGTAGTAACGAGCAAGTGCTTTTAGCGCTAGTTGATTGTCAGGCTGTTTTTTTAAGATAAGTTCATATATTTTTAACTTGAGCGAATCATCTTTTGTTCCTGCTAATGTTAAGGCTAATTTTTCTAGCTCTTCAACCGAGAGTGAGTCAATATCCATGTTATTGATGGTGTTTGCAATTTCATCTTTTTGCTCTTGTTGGACAAGGGCTTGTAAATACGCATTATTAGATTTATCAACATTAAAATGATTAGGGTATTGGTTAACCAGTTCAATGCTAACTGAGGAAAGGCCTAAATTGTTTAATAGGAGCAGCCATTCGTTTGGGTCTTTATTATCATTCAGTGCCCGCTGTTTTATCCATTCAATTTGTTTTTCGGTTGGGACAGGTCCCCAGACATAAAGTAGTTGTTGTATTTCTTTTGAGTCAGGTTTTTTCTCAAGCGCTAGTAACTTAAACTGAGTTTCAGCCATTTCTTTGTAGCCATTTTCAAGCAATGTATTGGATACTTCTGCGCGTTTTTGGTCATCTAGTTTGGGATTTTCAAGCATGTTTTTTGCAACGTTTTCTAAATCAAGCTTATGCTGGCCTGTCATGGCTTCTGTAGAGTGGTTCAATTCACTTAATGCATACAAGTACATTTCTTGATGAATTAAGTCTGTGTCAGCCAATGATTTGTAATATGGCAGTGCTTGGGTGATGTTTTGTGTTTGCATGTATGCGTTGGCTAAATATTCCGTATTTTTTGTGCTTGGGCTCAGGTCATACATTTTAATTGCTAGTTCCAACGCTAAGGTATTATTGTGGTAATCGGATGCGACGAAATATAAATTTTGTAGGTAGGGTAATAAGGGTTTTATTTGTTGTGAGTTTTTGTTAATCAAGCTGATTATTTCAATATTATTTTCAGGATTAGGAGTATACAGAAGTACTAGAGCCATAGTTTCTTGAATATCAGTTGGCTTTTTAAATTTTTCGATTCCAATTTCTGGGTGATTTAAGGTAATTAATAGAGTTGCGTAATCTAATTTATTTACTTCGTAAAGTTCTTCATCAGATAGTGATGCTAATATGGTTAGTGCAATTTGTGGTTGCTTTCTTTCAACAAAAATTTTTGCTAAAAGCATTTTCTGGTTAGGGCTTAAAATTGAAGTATTTAGCCCATGTATAAGCTTTCCATTCTCATCTGTTTGAAGGGACGGGACAGAGAGCAACAACTTGATTAGCGGGCTTGTTTCTATAATATACTCAGGCAGCTTATTTTTTAATTGTTCAATTAAGCTGGTATCATTTAATCCAAGTAATCCCTCAATGGTAATAATGAGCCTTTCATGGGGAACATTTTCTAAATCAATTTTACTAATAAGCTGTGAAATGAATTCTGGGGATGCAAACTCAGGGGATAGCTGTAACAATAAATATTCTACTTGGCGAGGTAGCTTACCAGCTTCATAGAGATTTTTTAAATAAGCATAAACATATTGCTTATTGCCAATTGAGTAGTTGACTTCCATCCATCTTTCAAGAAATAGTGGGTCTTGAATATGCTGTTTGGTTAAAGGTTCTAATAACTGGTAGGCTATATTTGCGGCACCAATTGATTGAAGGTATGCGGCAATTTCAATATTGGGCTTAATTTCATCTTTAGCATAGGATTTGGCAAGTTCTAATGCTTCGTCACGGCGATCTGCGTCAAATAATAAGGTCATCGTTAATTGGATTGCTTCAATGGTCGGTTGTTTTTTTCCGTGAATAAGTTGGAACATAACTTCAATTGCCTGGTTATAATTACCATCTTTTGCATATAGATATGCAAGGTCATAGTAATCTTTTTCCACGGAATTATTTGAGTCAATAATATTTTGAAGAATTTCTTTTTGCTTATAATATTCACTATTGTAGTTATAAATTTGTGACAGTTCTCTGGCTTTCTCAGATGAAGGCTGCAGTTTTTGGCTTGCCTCTAAGCTTAATTGATATTGCTTTGGAAGATACGCCTGTTTGTATAAGTCTGTCATTTTGTCACGAGCTTTAATTGAACCAGGGTGAATCTTAACGTACTTTTCCATTAAGTAGACTGCTTGTTCAATATTGCCTTCTTGGATATTAAGCTGGATGAGAGGAACTAAAACATTTACGCCGTGATTACCGTTATCCCATAATTGGGTGTAAAGCTGCATAGACTTTTCATAAGATTTATCTAAAAAATAAATATGCGCAAATTCTAATTTTGAGGGCTTAAGCTGAGGTAAGAGGCATATTGTTATTAATGCAATGAGTCCTACAACCCAAATATAGACCTTATTAACCATGGCTCTGCTTATTTTCTGGTTGGAGCGATTATAACACTAGTGTCTTTATTTGCATTGTTTTTAAACATATTCTCTGTAATTATATTGGCAAAATTCAATCTCTAATAATTTGATATAACGCAGTATCGTTTTTCATCAATTTTTATGGCTCGGGATATATTTGGTTCAACTCTAGTGTTGAGACATAGGGAATGAAACCATTTTTTCTTTCTGTTTGGTAGATGTATTCTATTCTTTTAGGCTCTTTCGGATTCCAATAATCTAAACTAAATAATAAAAGTTTAGGATGTGATTTCTGAATAGATTTAAGGTTTTTCACGGTATCTTGGTATGTAATTTTAGGTCGCATATTGTAGCTATTGTCTTCAAAGTTGATATCGGTCATTAAGCTTTCTGCTAGTGCATAATCTATGTCACTAGCCACTTGAGGTAGGATTAAAAACCCTCTATTTAGCATTATTTTAATGTGGGGGTAATTTAGTCTAATTAGTTTGATTAAATTGATACCAGCGTTCTTCATGCCAGCATATTTTTTAGGGTCTATTTCTTCCAGGTATTCAGGGTTGTCCATTGTATCAATAAATATACCATCAAATCCTTGGGCAACAATTTTTGGGATTAACTTGTTAATGACGAGTTCAGCCCAGTGAGTTTGACGTACATCAACATAATAGCTACCTGGCCAATTTTTATTTTCTTGCAGTAAATAACCAGCATTCTTAGCTTGTTGGTAATAAGGTCGTATAGTTTCAATTTCTCCCAGGCTTATATATCCAAGAACAATATTGTTATCGGTTTTAATTTTTTCAATAGCGGGATGATTTTGGCTATCTAATACGATGAGTTGGTAGTTCTTTAGCTGTTTAACTGGTGCGTCTTGAGAATAATCTACCACCCAGTTTTCTATATTGAGACAGAATGAACTAGAAAAGAAAAACAGTAAGCAAAAATAAAAAAACCTCATCTTTGAAGCTGATCAGTATCCTCTAATACTAGAAAGATACTGAATTTCATTAATGAGGTATAGAGAAGACTAATTAATTTTAAGTCTTATTTTTGACCTGTAGATTTTTTAACTGAATCAATGCTTGCTTCAATCGCTTGAGCATATTTTTTTGATATCGTTAACGCATCTTCAAGTACTTCTTTAGTGTAAGCAAGTGTTTTTTCATTTGCTTCTTTAGAGAAGTCACGGTAGAAATTTGTTAACTCTTCAAATTTTTTGACACCCGCTAGTTTCTGCAAGTTTTTTGTTGTATCAGCTACTGCAGAATTAATTGTTTCAAGGTTCTTACGAGTTTGAGCTTCTAATGTCTCGGTTGTTACCTTTTGTATTTCTGCTGCTGGGTTGGCTTCACCAGAAGCAAATTTTTTAAAGTTTTCAGTCATTTGGTTGATATAGTCTGTAGTCATGTTTATCTCCTTTTTGTTGCTATGCACAATATAAGTACTGTCTCTTATACACATCTGACGCTGCCGACGATCTACTCTGTGTAG
>CAJXRW010000212.1 GCA_913060525.1 uncultured Gammaproteobacteria bacterium | reverse complement strand
CTGCCTGTCTCGTGGGCTCGGAGATGTGTATAAGAGACAGTTATATATGTGTGAGAAATATTTGCTACTATTTTAAAAAGCTGTGATAAATCAATAAGTTCATATTAATAGATAAAGGTGGATTAATGGAATTAAATATAAAAAGTGGTCATCCAGAAAAGCAACGCACAGCCTGTTTGGTAGTAGGTGTATTTGAAGGAAGAAAACTGTCTTCTTCAGGTGTTGAAATTGATAAAGCTTCGAAAGGGCATTTAAGTCGTATTCTTCGCAGAGGTGATATAGAGGGTAAAGCAGGTCAAATGCTTTTGTTGTTTGATGTAAAAGGTACATTATCAGATAGAGTATTATTGGTTGGGTGCGGTAAAGAAAAAGATTTTACTAACAATGTGTACCAAGACATAATTGCAAAAATGGTGAACCAATTAAATGAAACTGGTTCAATGGATGCAGTCTGTTATTTAACACAATTGCATGTAAAAAATAATAGCACGTACGATAATATTAGAAGTGCTACAGAAGCCGCATTAAACTCTTTATATAAGTTCGATGCTTTTAGATCTCAAGATTCAGAAGTTAGAAGGCCACTACGCAAGTTAACATTGTGTGTACCAACTCGGGCCGACTTACATGCTGGTGAAGATGCTCTGAAGCACGGTAGTGCTATTTCTTCTGGAGTGACACGATCTAAAGACTTAATGAATACACCTGCTAATGTGTGTACTCCAGCATATTTAAAAGATCAGGCAATAAAAATTTCAGAAGCCTGTTCCAAAACCACAGTAGAAGTATTAGATGAACATCAAATGGAAGAGCTAGGCATGAATTGTCTTTTGGCTGTAGGTAAAGGAAGTGAAAATAGGCCTTACTTAGTATCTATACAATACAATGGTGGTAAAGAAAATCAAAAACCAGTTGTATTGGTTGGGAAGGGTGTGACTTTCGACACAGGAGGAATATGCATTAAACCTCGTGCTGGAATGGAAACCATGAAAATGGATATGGGTGGTGCTGCTGGCGTATTAGGTATTATGCAGACAATTATTGAACTTCAGCTACCTATTAATGTTGTTGGAACCGTGGCAGCGTTAGAGAATTCGGTGGATGGGCTTGCTTATCGACCAGGAGATGTTTTGAAAAGCATGCAGGGCACGACTATTGAAGTTTTAAATACAGATGCTGAAGGTCGTTTAGCTTTATGTGACGCATTAACCTATATTGCCAAATTTAATCCAGAAACTGTTATTGATATGGCAACATTAACAGGCGCTATTATTATTGCTTTGGGTTCTGAATATACTGGCGTATTTGGTAATCATAATCCTTTAATCAATGATTTATTATCAGCGGGTAAAGTAAGTTCTGATTTAGGGTGGCATATGCCAATTGCAGATGCTTATACTAAAGCATTAAAGAGTAATGTAGCAGATATGGGTAATATTGCGGGAAGTGCCGATGCAGGTAGTGCTACTGCCGCTGCTTTTTTAGCAGAGTTTGCTAAAAAATATAGATGGGCACATTTAGATATAGCTGGTTCAGCAATGGGTGGGTTAACTGGTGCTACAGCAAGTGGAAGACCTGTACCAATGGTAACGCAATATTTAATGGACTTGTGTGCTCAAGAGAGTTAGTGAATAATGTAAAATGTCAGAAAGACTTATTTTAAATCTGGCTATTTTGTGTTAATATCCCCGCGTAATTAAATGTTAATGATATTTGGTTACGCGAGGTCAAAATGCTAAGAATTATTGAAGATGCTGTCACATTTGATGACGTTCTTTTAGTCCCTAATTACTCTAATGTTCTACCTAGAGAGGTTTCATTAAAAACAAATTTAACTAAAGGGATTGCTTTAAATATTCCGTTAGTTTCATCTGCAATGGATACGGTTACCGAAGCAAGGCTTGCCATAGCGATGGCGCATGAAGGCGGTATCGGTGTAGTGCATAAAAACTTACCCATTCAAGTTCAAGCAAATGAAGTTAGAAAAGTTAAAAAGTTTGAAAGTGGTATGGTGAAAGACCCAATTACTGCTGGTCCTGATATATCAATCCGTAAGTTAATTGAAATTACACAGCGTCATAAGTTTTCAGGCGTACCAGTTGTAGAAGGTAGTCAGTTAGTCGGTTTGGTTACTAGCCGAGATATTCGTTTTGCAAAAGATCTTGATCAGTCAATTTCAGAGATTATGACTAAAAAAGACAAGTTGATTACGGTTAAAGAAGGTGCATCAAGAGATGAAATCGAACGGTTATTGCATCAATATCGTATTGAAAAATTATTGGTTGTAAATGATAAATTTGAGCTGGTTGGGCTGGTAACAGTTAAAGATATTCAAAAAGCAATTGAAAAGCCACTGGCTTCTAAAGACGATCAAGGTCGCCTACGTGTTGGTGCTGCTGTTGGTACAGGTGCTGATACGGAATATCGTGTTAAAGCACTAGTCGAAGCGAATGTTGATGTGATTGTAGTGGATACCGCTCATGGTCACTCGCAAGGTGTGCTTGATACAGTTGCTTGGGTAAAGAAAAAATACCCTGAAGTACAAGTTATTGGTGGAAACATAGCGACAGCAGGTGCTGCTCTGGCACTGGTAGAAGCTGGTGTTGATGGTGTTAAGGTTGGTATTGGTCCTGGCTCAATTTGTACAACACGTGTTGTTGCTGGTGTTGGCGTACCTCAGCTTAGCGCAATCTCGAATGTAGTTGAAGCACTTAAAGGAACGGGTGTTCCAGTGATTGCGGATGGGGGCATTCGTTATTCAGGGGATATTTGTAAAGCTGTTGCTGCAGGCGCATCTGTTATTATGGTTGGTAGTTTATTTGCAGGAACTGAAGAAGCGCCTGGTGAGGTAGAATTATTTCAAGGGCGTTCTTATAAATCATACCGTGGAATGGGTTCTCTTGGAGCGATGGCAAAAGGTTCATCTGACCGTTATTTTCAAGATAAATCTTCTGCTGATAAATTTGTTCCAGAAGGAATTGAGGGACGTGTTCCTTATAAAGGTGTTTTAGCTGCTGTAGTTCACCAACTAGTTGGTGGTTTAAGAGCAGGCATGGGCTATACAGGTTGTGCGACTATTAGAGACATGAATGATAATGCCAAGTTTGTCAGAATATCTAATGCTGGAATGCTTGAATCACACGTGCATAATGTAACCATTACAAAAGAGCCGCCAAATTATCAGGGCAAGTAAAATATTATTTCGGTCTGCTTTAAGCTCAGATGAAATTTATACGCTGACTTTTAAAATGTTGCGATTATATGAGCACATTACTTAGAAGTAGCCAATTATTAGAAGGGTTGTTATTAGTTTTAATCGCTTCATCTATTTCTGCCAATTGAATTAATTTGGCATATAGTTGCTTTTTATTTGAGCTTGCGGTTGCGCCAATATAAAGATCTTGTTGTGTCTTGAAGATTTTATTTTTTTTGAAGAAATTAAATCTTTCGCTTGGGCTAGTTTGATGTAGTTGTACTAACAATCTAATTGTCCGAGTGATATTCCAAACAATTAGATTCAATTCTACATGTTGATTTTTAAGGTATGTAAGTATTTTATTTGTTTTATTAAATTGGTTTGATAACCATGAGTTTATTAAGTCGTATATACTGTATTGTGCTGTAGACTCAATATATTTTTCTATATCTTGCAATGTTATGTGCTTTATTGAGAAAGTAATAGTCAGCATTTGTAGGAGTTGGGCCGCAGAAAATAAATTACCTTCTGTCTTTTCAATCATAATCTGAATTGCATCTGAGTCGGCTGTAATTTTCAAATCATTTAACATGAAATGTAGAATTTGTGTCGAATCTTTTAAGTTGTTTGGCTCCCAGATTTGCACCAATAAGCCTGTAGCTTCAATTTTTTTATACCAAATGGAATTCTGTACAGCCTTATTAATTTTAGGGCAGCGGATTAAATAGATTTTATCATTATCCTTCTTCTCTTCGGATAATATATCGTCCAGTATTGTTTGTGATTTTTTATCAGGAACTTTATTAAATAATAATGCAATCATTTTTTGTTCGTTGAATAAGCTCAAATTAGATTGATCAGAATAAAGTGTTTCCGCATCAATATGATTTTCAAAAAAGAGTTTTTCTATTTCAATATTGTTATGAGTAATTTTTTCTAGAATTGCCCTGTAAGTATAATCCACTTGATAGGGTTCATCCCCAGTGATTAGGTATGCTGGGTAAATTTTTTTTTCCAAGAAGGACTTAAGCCCCAAAAATGGTATTTTCATTATGAATTATTTATTAAAGCTATGTGGAATAATTGTATTACCTGCTGGTTTCAAAATAAATAATTGATTAACCAGTGCACTTGCTACTTGTTCTTGAAGTTGTTCAGTTGTATCGTTAATTACATTGTTTAAACTTAACTGTAATGATGAATTACCAGCATAGGTTTCTGTCGCTGAAATATAATGTGGATCAAGAATAACATTATCACTGGTGTCTAATACCTCGTATGTAATCGAATAAGTTTGACTGTATTCAGAAGCACCTAATGAGCCTAGAACATTAATAAGTTTATCTTCTGTGCTTGAACTTATAATTTTAATTACTGAAGTGGCTTTATCTTTGCTTTTAACGACTGTTGCATTCGTTGAGTTGAGTTGTTGCGCCAATGCCAATGAAAACCCATCATATACATTATCCTCAATGTATACTTTCTGTAGCATTGGTGGCATTTCCTGCGACCAGCCTCTTAAATGGAATCCTGAGCATCCAGCAAGATACATGGCAACTATTGCTGTCTCTTATACACATCTGACGCTGCCGACGATCTACTCTGTGTAGA
>CAJXRW010000211.1 GCA_913060525.1 uncultured Gammaproteobacteria bacterium | reverse complement strand
TCTGCCTGTCTCGTGGGCTCGGAGATGTGTATAAGAGACAGGTTATGAATAGGGTGATTAATGACGGAAAATAAAATTGTAGAAAATTATTGACCTTACTAATTTTAAGTTATAGAATTCATTTCGTTCTCGGGTGCTTAGCTCAGCTGGGAGAGCATCGCCCTTACAAGGCGAGGGTCGGGGGTTCGAACCCCTCAGCACCCACCATATTCAAAGCCTCATTCCTTAATGGTTTGGGGCTTTTTATTTTTCCGAAAAATTTTAGTATCTGTTCTGGGGTCGTGCTAGACCACAAAAATGCTATTTTAAAATTTAAGAATTAAAACTATAGATAATGGCAATTCCCATCAGTATTGGTGTGGTATATATTTGTTAAATATCTATTCTATATAGAATAGTAATATGCATACGCTCTCTAATTATGATTACATAAGTTATAGTGAAACAAAAAGGGTATTTCAAGCAGCCTTGTTCGTTGCTAGCAGTTTTTTTATCCCAGATATGCTACGCTCCTGAAATAACTAAATTTGCATAAGATGAACCATTTAGTTGAACTTGGAATTATAAAATACATATACTTAGTGATAATTAAATTTGATGCTTGAAAAGGATAACTTAATGTTAGGAAAATCTTACGAATCAGAATTAGAGTCTCATGTAAGTCAGCAGAAATCAGCGATCTCGCTGCAAAATACGGTTGGTAATCTGCTTTATACAAAAGGAATAGAACTGGTATTTTTTCGTACTAATTTAGTTGATACCAAAACGTCTGAAATTTTGAAATTACATGAATATTCGCAACAAATTGGTAAACCAGTTGACGTTGAGCTAACTGCTGAAATGGCAAAAATGATAGCTGAAAATGAGATTGATAATGCTAAGTTAGATGTCGGGTTATTGGCTTATGAATGGACTCAAGAAGGCCCTAATTTTTCGTCTAAAGCAGAATTTTTAAAAGATAAACTAACCAAAATGCGTAAACCGTTACCTTCACAAACAAGACCAGGTGATGCAGTTTTATATGGTTTTGGTCGTATTGGACGTTTAGTTGCGCGTGAATTGATTACTCAATCTGGTAAAGGTCAACATCTAAGACTTAGAGCGATTGTTATTCGCCAAGTGGATGCTGAATCACTTAAAAAGCGTGCTGCATTGTTTAAAAATGATTCGGTTCATGGCGCCTTTGCAGGTACGGTTGAAATTGATACCAGTACTAATATCATGAAAGTTAATGGTCAATGTATTCAAGTGATTGAGGCAAAAAATCCAGAAGAAATTGATTATACAAAGTACGGCATAAAAGATGCGTTAGTTATTGATAATACGGGTGTTTTTAAAGATAAAGAAGCATTGAGTCGCCACCTTAAATCTAAAGGTGCGGCAAGAGTTCTTTTAACTGCACCAGGTAAAGGTGTTCCAAATGTGGTTTATGGTATAAATCATCATGATGTTGATGCTGACAGAGATTTGATTACTTCAGCAGCATCTTGTACAACCAATGCAATTGCGCCCGTATTAAAAGTCATTGAAGATAAGCTTGGCGTTCTTAAGGGGCATATCGAAACTGTCCATGCCTATACAAATGACCAAAACCTGCTGGATAATATGCATAAAAAACCTCGCCGTGGTAGATCTGCGGCAATAAATATGGTCATTACTTCAACAGGTGCGGCAACTGCAATTACTAAGATTATCCCAAGCTTAGAGAAAAAACTAACAGCAAATGGGGTTCGTGTGCCAACACCAAATGGTTCATTAGCAATTATGAATTTGACTGTAGGTAGAGAAACCTCGGTAGAGGAAGTAAATGCTTTGGTTAAAGATGCAGCGCTTCATGGGCCATTAGTGAATCAGCTTAATTATCAAATGGAAGAAGAGTTAGTCTCGAGTGATATTATCGGAAATCCTTGTTGCTCTGTTTTTGATTCTAACGCAACGATTGTTTCTGATGATAAACGTAATATTGTTGTGTATGCTTGGTATGATAACGAATTTGGCTATACTAAACAGGTTATTCGTTTGGCGAAATATGCAGCTAATGTTAGAAGGTCTTTGTATTATTAATATAAATGTGTGATAGGATCACAAAATAATCATTTAAAGGGAAAGCTAAGCGTCGTTGTTTAGGATATATAAAGCAGCGCCTATACTCCAATCAACGCTTTGCCCATTAATTGAGTCTTCAAAATTTATTGGTAATGTTTTTGCAAACCCATAATTTGTCAATAGGCTTTGCAGGTAGTTTGAGTTTAGGCATTCGTTTGCTGAATATTTATTAAAACCAAAATTACCTACAAAATCATTCCAAGTCACATCACATATTGCATTTGTCTTAGTGTTAATATCAGAAATATTTGATTCACCGTTAATACCAAAAAAACTTGATGTATAATAAAATCCAGAAAATGCTACGTAGCTTTCTGCTGTTGAATTTCTTAACACATTTGAAATATTATAGATACCGTTAAAGTTCTTTCTTACATATTTGTTTGCAGATTGTTTGCATTCAATGTTGTTGTATGCTGATTCTACACCATCAGTCAGCTCAGTAGACCAATAAGATTCAGGAAAGCAATATTGTTTTGCTTTGAGTGTACTACTGATACCAGAGGTTGCTTTATCTAGCCCTAACCCTAAAAAACTCTTTGAATATATGTTGTATCTAATTCCGTTGTAAGTGAAATTTTTATTTGCAACAGAAGGAGTGTCAACTGTAAAAGCGATTTGAGTTGAAGCGCCACCTAAGTCTAGTGCGCCACTTGTTTTTTGAGTACCTAGGTCATCATTTAAATAATTAACAGATATCCAATCAAACAGACCTTCATCCTCTCCAGAAATGGTTTTAGCTTGAATGACATTGTAACCATCAGTCTTTAGAGTTGATGTTACGTTTTGGTAAATTTCGTTTTGTTGCATTGTTGGTACATATCTCATACCAGCAGTAGCATAAACATATATAGGGATGCTATGTATATTTGTAACACTTGCACTGGCTGTATTTAATAAATCTTCAATAGGTTTTGCTGCTTGATTTGTATTATAAATGAAACCAGAAATTGGATCTTTATTTGAGCTTTCATAGACTGATTCTAGTTTATTATTATTTTCTTGATAGACATGTAAACGTGTTCCAGAGCTGCCTGCATCAATAATGGCAATTTCTGGATTTGTATTTGCATAAGCGCTGGTTATGGCAATTGTTGAAAGCATAATAGTAAAGATGTTTTTCATTATTTGTATCCAATTTAATCTATAATAAGCAATGTAACAGATTTTTATTTTTAAGCTAGATTTTGAACGCCATAGTCATAATTAGTCATTTAGGTGCTTACCAGTATTCAGTGCGGTATTTTACCCAGGGTAATTGAAAGATAATAAGGGGGTATTTATAACAGGGATATTTATTATGAAACACTCTAAACTACAAACAATTGCAGCCTTAACCGTATTTTCTATGTATGGAAGTGGGTTTGCAATCGATATTGGAAATCCTGCGTTTACCAGTGAATCAAAAAAGATAGTTTATGGGACTAAAGCTAAGCTACCTGCTAGCAAAAACATAAAGAATAAAATATAGCCTTTCTAACGTGAAAGCTTTAAGGGTTCTAAGTCGAGTATTGGTGTTTCTGAAATTCCGTTAGTTTAATTTATCTGATAATTTTTTAACTTTTGCAGCAAGTTTATCTAAATTGCCTATTCTGGCTAGTGTACGTTTCCATTGCATATGGGCTTTGACAGGAATGGTAGATTGATAAGCGCCTGGTTCGGTAATGGGTTTAATCACAGGTGATTTGGCGCCAACAATAACGTTATCACAAATACTGATATGACCATTAACACCAACTTGACCTGCAAGTAAACAATTTTTACCAATAGTTGTACTTCCAGCAACACCAACTTGTGCCGCCATAGCTGTATTTTTACCTACAATAACATTGTGTGCAATTTGAATTTGGTTATCTAATTTTACGCCATCTTCTAGAATGGTGTCATCGATAGTGCCACGGTCAACGGTCGTAGAGGCACCGATCTCGACATTTTTACCAATTCTAACACCACCTAGTTGAGGGATTTTAAGCCATTCTCCGTCTTTACCTTTTGCATTACCAAAACCGTCTGATCCAATTACAGAATTGGCATGAATTATCGTATTTTCATCAATAATAACATCGTGATAAATGGATACATTGCTTTTGATTAATACATTTTTACGCAGTATACAAAAATCAGAAATGACAGTATTTGCCTCAATAGTAACACCATCTTCAATAACGCAATGTGAACCAATAACTACGTTGTGACCAACATGGGCTTTTGGACTTACTTTGGTTGTATCGCAAATGGATGCAGTTAGATGAATACCAGGCTGACGCTTTGGGGATCTGTCAAATAATCCAGCAACTTTTGCAAAAGCCAAGTATGGCTCACTTAACACAATAGAATTAGTTGGACATAATGGGACCGCTTGTTCTATTAATAAAACAGCAGCAGCCTTAGTGGATTTTAGCAAGTGTAAGTATTTAGGGTTTGATAAAAAACTGATATCGTTTTCTTGTGCATTTTCTAATGTTGAAAGTGAATTTACAGTGACGCTTTCATCACCAATAACTTTACCTTTTAGAATATTGGCTATTTCTCCGAGCGTATATTGAGGCTTATTCAATGGCCATTCTCCAAATTTAGCGTTAAAACTGAATAAATCTGGAAGGAAATGGAATGGTTGAAATTACATGTCGAAACAGAGATATTTGATTATCTTTTTAGTTCTAACTATGGTTGCATTTAATTCATTACATCTGTCTCTTATACACATCTGACGCTGCCGACGATCTACTCTGTGTAG
>CAJXRW010000210.1 GCA_913060525.1 uncultured Gammaproteobacteria bacterium | reverse complement strand
TCGTGGGCTCGGAGATGTGTATAAGAGACAGGAATAAGCATCTTTATCAAGATCAGATCAAAACAATTCAAAATAAATTTTTTGACGAAAAACCAAATTATTATCATCAGGTAATTAAAGATGAACTCGGGATTGATAGCGATTTTCCAGTTCTAACAACATTATATCGGTTTTTACCAAACTATTTTGATTTTGGTTCAGCATATTGGAAAATGCCACAGCGCCAAAAAGGGATATGGTATTGCTTTTGTGAATTACATGAAAGTGCTGCCTTATTTGATACTAGATATAAAAAAAATTTAAGTCAGCTTATAAAGCACTATAAAAATGTTGAACCGAGTGTAGTAATAAATAGCATAATTGCACAGCTTCAGTTATTACCTGAAGATATTCATTCATATCTGTTTGAATTATGTTATAAACATAAGGGCTGGGCTGGCTTTATCAAAAGCCTGGAAGCGCATCCAGAATGGAACAATGTTGCTGAAATTAGACCTGATTTTACTGAATTCACGTTAATATGTTTGTTGTGTGAATATGCGTCAATCCAAAATTATTTACCTAAAATCAAACAAACATTACCAATTATTAAAAGAGTGCCAAAACATTCAACAAGTTTTTTAACTACATTTTTCACAGTATTTGATCAAAATAAATCCATGCAAAGAGATTTAGAAGAAACCTTACCAATGTTAACACATTTAAACTGCCAGGAATTATTGCATAAGGCTTTTGAAAAATCATTCCATACAAAACTGCTTAGTGCTTATGATCAACCGAGAATAAACAAAATTGCTTTTAGAACGCCTGACTACCAAGTTATTACCTGTCTAGATGACAGGATGGAGTCATTGCGGAGGTATTTGGAAATTGATAGGTGTTGTGAAACTTTTGGGTGTGCAGGACATTTTGGCTTGAATATTGCATATAAAGATTATTTTGATAAACATTATCGGAGCTTATGCCCAGTTAATGCCGCTGCTAGTTATTATATTACTGAAAAATTGAACAAAGAAAACCTGTTGAAATTAAAATTGATTGCAGTATTTGGGCAATTACAATGGCTGGCAAATAATGGGTCTAAAACATTTTTTCGTGGCTATATTTTGCCTTTTATTGGTGGAGTGTTTAATGTCATTCCATTTGCGTTAGATGTCATTAATCCTAAAATTCTTAGTAATGCTAAACGAAAATTAACCCAGTTTTTTCAGCAATCAATTGAAACGACGTTGTGTTATAAAACTGAAGATAAAACTAATACACCATCTGACAAGCCTATGGGAATACCGTTTGATGATCGTTTAGCAAAAGCCTTAGCCTTATTGACCTCTATTGGATTAACGCATTCATTTTCAGAATATATATTTATTATGGGGCACGGTTCAATCAGTTTAAATAATCCCCATAAAGCAGCGTATGATTGTGGCGCATGTGGTGGTGGTCGAGGGCTTGCCAACGCCAGACTTATGGCAAATATATTAAATGAAACACAAATACGTCTACAACTTGCAGAAAAATATAATATTATCATTCCTAGTTCAACCCAGTTTATTGGGGCATATCATAATACGTGTAATAATGATGTAAGCTATTTTGACCTTGTTGGACGTGCTCCAGACAAACTTTCTCATATATTTAATAAAGTAAGAACAGCACTTCTGATTGATGCTAAGGAAAGATGTCGTCGTTTTAGCGTTATTCCACATGATAAATCCATCACGTATTATAAAAAACATATTCAGGCACGTAGCCATGATTATCGTGAACCTAGACCTGAATATGGGCATAGCACAAACGCCATGTGTATTATTGGTCCACGAAACAAAACTCGGGCATTATTTTTAGATAGACGCGCATTTCTAGTGTCTTATGATCCAAATCAAGATGAGAGTGGCAATGTATTAACTACTTTGGTTAATACGGCTATTCCTGTATGTGCAGGCATAAATTTAGAATATTATTTTAGTTTTATTGATAATGAAAAATACGGTTGTGGCACAAAATTAGCCCACAATGTTACCTCACTTGTCGGTGTTATGAATGGGCATTTGAGTGATTTACAATTAGGTTTGCCTTGGCAAATGGTAGAAATTCATGAGCCTATACGTTTATTTGTTTTAATGGTTGCAGATATAAAACGGGTAAAAAATATACTGGATCAAGACAATGTTTTTTCATGTTTAGCTAAAAATGAGTGGATTACGCTTGCGGTAGATGACATTAAAACAGATAGTCGATTTTTTTATGAGAACGGACAATTTAAGCCGTTTGAGAATAAAGGCTGTTCCGTTAAATATTTTGAGGTTGATGAGCGTATTTTTAACACCAAATCACATTTACCATTTGGAGAAATTGTAGCCTGATGAATGGTTTATACACTTATTTGTTTTATTATTTTATTGCCTCATCACTTATTCGTATTGGTTTAGTGTGGATATCCAGTACACAGGAACCTACTTATAAGGGTGAGCGGCGCGTCAGGTTTACTGTGAATTATGGGGCTTATATTGATTTACTCCATATTGTTTTAGCAATTGTTTGCTTACAACAATCAACCAATATCATTATAAAAAATATGTTTTTTATGGGTATTAACTTTGATATTAACTGGAGTTATTTAACGATTTCATTCCTGATATTTTCTTTTGTCATCTTGTGGTTAATGATGCGATTCTCTCTTTTTTATCTACATCGTGATACTTACTATTATAAGTTTTTCACGGTTATCTATGTCTTACAAATTTCATTATGTATTCTGGTACTGAACCAAGAAGTAGAAAGTATTTTTATCGGCTGGGAGTTGTTAGGACTTTCTTCTGTTTTATTAATTGCATTTTACGAACACAGAACTTCTGTGCTTAAAAACTCCCTTAGAATTTTATTAATTTATAAGGCTTCTGATCTAATCTTTTATTCAGTATTAGTCTACTCAATGGCAACGGGTATCCTGGAATATAACATCATTCACCAACCAGTTGCGATATTCTTTATATTGCTTGCATGTTTAATAAAATCCAGTATTTTTCCTTTATTCTGGCTGCCACGAGCAATGGAAGGTCCTACTCCTTCCAGCGCTATATTTTATGGGGGCTTAGCAACACATATTCCAATTTTGATTTTTATTAATACCTGGCAGGAACACTATTTCAACCAGATGCCGTTTATCACATTTGGTTTTATGTTAGTCATTACTTTTTCAGTTGTTTGGTCAAATTTACTTTGTCGGCAATGTAGTGATATTAAAAATGCATTGGCTTATGCAACAATTACGCAGCTTGGCATTATTTATCTGGAAATACTATGTGGATTTAAAACTCTTGCCATTATACATTGTCTTGTTCATGGTGTTTATCGTGCATTCCAATTTTTACGTGCACCATCGCAATTATATTTTACACACCAAATGATAAGGAATCGCTCATCCCAAGTTTTTCATAAAGGGAAAATCTATCAAAAAATATTTTCTAATACTGTTCAGGTAAAACTCTATAAATTGGTTTATAACCCGTTATGGGGACAAAGGTTATTAATTGCAGCAATCGAGTCATTTATGGGTCTCTCTGCTTCACGTATTAATCGACACTCTTTGATGTCATATGTGTTGTATAGCTTGTGTTTATTTTTAATGGTGGATGCAGTGGCATATTATGCTTTTCATCAAGAATTATCATTTCTTTTTGGCGAAAGTTATTTATTTATTATTGCGTATGTTTTTAATGTTTTGGCAATGCTTAACAAATACCATCAATCATTATTTTTTGTAAGTTTATTAGCTTCAATAGCAGCAACACTTTCAGCGCTTGCTGAGGTCATATATCCACAGTTAATTTATTTAAATATAATTTATGTAGCATTGATTATTTATCTTCTAGTTAAGGTTTGCCAAAATAAATTAATTCAAAATGGAACTACAAATTATACTGGAATGGCTCAAAAGAATGCTCGATATAACATGCTTGTGTTAATTGCAGGGATGGCCATTATTGGCGCGCCTGGATTAGGTTCATTTATAATTTGGGAGCGTTTAGGGCATTTGGTTATAACCGTTAGACCATCATTGATCATTGATGGGTTTTGTATATTAACGCTGAATATGATTGTATTCTTCAGATTTTATTATGCAAATTATCTTGGATCAGCGAATGAATTGGCAAAATACGAAGCGATTGAAAGAAGTTAATTTTTATTTGTTTATTTGTTTGGCTAAATTAAATCTGCCTATGAGTTTGTTGTAGGGTATAAAAGTATAATTTAAAACACTTTGTCAGGTTAACAATTACCACTGGTCAGAATGCCGAACATCATTGCTTATATTCGTGTCTCAACGAACAACCAAGACACCCAAAATCAGAAACTAGAAATTTATGAATATGCCAGAAAGCACAATTTACAAATTGATCAATTCATTGAGGTAGAAGCTTCTACGAGAAAATCCCCAAAAAATAGGCGGATAGAAGAGTTGCTCGCCAAGGTAAATAATAATGATACTTTAATTATTACTGAACTTAGTCGGCTGGGCAGAAGTACTTCAGAAGTTATTGATCTAGTGAACAGTCTTATTAATATAGAAGTTGTAACGATGTTTTCACTATTTTCTGAATTAGAGCGAGACTTAATTAGTTCTCGTACCAAAGAAGCGCTAGCCAGTAAAAAAGCTCAGGGGATGAAACTTGGCAAGCCAAAAGGTACAATGCAAAAAAGTAAATTTGATAAAGATATCGAGCGGATCAAAGAATTATTGCAATTAGGCTTATCTGTTAGGAAGATATCAACACATCTTGGTTTAAGTAATCATATCGGCCTGTCTCTTATACACATCTGACGCTGCCGACGATCTACTCTGTGTAGATC
>CAJXRW010000209.1 GCA_913060525.1 uncultured Gammaproteobacteria bacterium | reverse complement strand
TCTACACAGAGTAGATCGTCGGCAGCGTCAGATGTGTATAAGAGACAGGTCTTAGGAGCATTTGGTTTTGAATCACCTGTATATGAAAGTGCGATGGATGTTTTACACAAACCTGAAGATTGAGAATAGTTGAAATCATGTGCTCTTATCATTTTTTTATTAAAAACACAGTATTAATAATATCTTTCTTGTTATTAGAGGCACAGGCGGCCTCAATTGTCGTCAAAGATTCAAATGAAATTTCTAAGTTGAAACCTTACACAGCGAAATACACCGTATCGCGAGGTGATAAAAAATATGGCAATGCAACTAGAATATTAAGTGAAAACTCCACTTCATATACTCTAACATTTAATACAAATGCATCTATGCTCTTCTATAGTATTAAAACAAGCGAAAAGAGCACTTTTCTTTGGCAAGAAAATAAAATAATACCATTAAGTTATAAAGGAAAAGACGCAAGAACGTTTAAAGATGATAAACGCTTAAAGCTTAATTTTGATTATAAAAAAAACATTTTGTCTATTGATAAAAGTGGTAAAAAACATGAGGAGAAACTTTCTTATGGAATATTAGACCCTTTATTGGCATATGAAGCAATTAGGTTAAAAGCGATAGTGGACGATAAAAATTTCAACGTAAAAAATTTGCAATATATGATTTATGATCTAGGTGGAATTAAAGAATATAACTTCATAAACAGCGGACCGTTTATCGTTGAGACTTCACTAGGGGAACTTAATTGCATTAAGTTAAGTAGAATACGAAAAAATAGTGCAAGAAAAACACATGTGTGGCTAGCAGTTGATTACGATTACATTCCTATCAAAATTTTACAAGAAAACAACAACGAAGAAGTAGCAACGCTTGCTATAACATCACTTATTCAAAGCAAAGAGTCATTGTAGCTCTCTCTATATTAAAATCAGACTAAATTGCGACAAATATCAGTTTGGGTTAAGTCAATCTTAAGTTAACAAAATTACTATAACGTCATACTCTCAAGAGGTGGCTTTATGAAGAAGCATTTTGTTATTAGTCTTTTTGCAACATCCTTAGTTTGTTTAGCTAGCAAAGCCCTAGCTGATAACACAACTGCAAATAATTGTAATCAAAAAGAGAGAGTTGAATTAACTACCAATGACATTTTCAACCTAGAAGATCCCGACACCATTTTTCTCCATCGCTGGGCCAATTTTTTTCATATCAAAACTAAAAATAAAACACTCTATAACGAAGCCGCATTCTTTCTCGAAAAATGTGACTTAGACCACGAAGATCTTAAAGAACTTGAACGGCACCTTAGAGGCAAAAAATACATCAGAGATGCGAGAGTAGTCTTTAAAGCAAACTCAGAGAAAGTTTCTGTTGAAACATGGGATAACTGGTCAATGATGCCAACCGTAGATTTTGGACGTAAAGGGGGCGAAAATAAATATGCAATTGGTATCAAAGACAGAAATTTATTTGGACTAGGCATTGATGCTGAGCTTGAATCTTTTACCAACGATCAACGTAGTGGTTATAAATTTAAAACGCATTTTCCATTGTTCCTCAATAACAACATTAATGCACAGATAAATTTTACTAGCAGCGATGATGGTACTTCTGAATCCGTCTTTATAAAAAAAGACTTTGTAAGTTTTGATACCAGCAATGCATTTAATATTGGCTTTGATAACTTTCAACAAATAGATACACAATACAAGCTAGGCGCTACTTACAACCAATTTGAGCATAATCAAAGATATTCAACGGCTAGCTGGCAGTGGCTTAAAAAAGATTCGAAAGCAGATACTTTACGGTTTGGCATTGGTTTTACCAATGAACTGCATGAATTTGCAGTGATTAACGAGACACAAAACGTAGATTTAATTTCTATCGCACCTCCTGATCGAGAGTTTATATACCCTTATCTTAGTGTTGAGTATTTGCAAAAAGACTTCAGAAAGCTCACTAACCTTAATCTGATAAATCATATTGAAGATTTCAATCTCGGTTGGAATTTAACGACTCAAATTGGCTCTGATATTGGTAATACAGATACCTCTCCAACGCTGCTCTGGCAATCCAATTTGTCTAAAGGTATTGAAATATATGAAGACGCTTTTTGGTTTATTACAGCAACCTTTGAAGGAGAAATGTATAGCGATTCCGATAATGCGAATAGAGCTGTATTTAGCCTCAATAATGAATATTTTCACAAAATAAACAATAACTGGGGTGCCTATTTAAAAAACAGCAGTCAATTCAGTGAAAACCAATTTAAAGATAGCCCTATTGTATTGGGCGGTGAATCTGGTTTAAGGGGATATCCATTACAGTACAGGCACGGAAATCACAGCACCCAATTTACAGCAGAAGCTCGGTACTACCCTCACATCAATATCTATAAATTAGTTGAATTGGGAGCGGCCGCATTCATAGATACAGGCAGAGTTTTTGGTAGTTCAGATAATACTACTTACCAAGATTCATGGATGACTTCCGTAGGTCTTGGTGCTCGATTTTACTCAACTCAAACCAGTGAAGCACGTGTCATTCATGTCGATATTATCAAGCCATTAACCTCTGATGCCAATGTCAATGGTGTTGAATTTCGCATCACAACCAAACATTCTTTCTAAGGCAAGCTAAGTGTTCAAAATTATCAATTTTTTAAACCAAATTAAGCTCACAACTAATCAATTAGTCATTTATACCTGCGTATACATCACTTTAGTTTTGAATTTCCCATTTTTGAGTAAAACAGCGGTGGTGGTTACAGCCCTTGAATCTTACAATCTTTTTTTCTTACTGTCTGTCCCTATTTTTTTATTGGCATTGTCTATTTTCATTCAATGCTTTTTATCCTTTCGTTGGTTAACAAAGCCGCTACTCATATTATTGGTTTTACTGTCGTCTGTTATTTTTTATAGTACTGTTACATACGGTATAGTTTTTGATTATGGCATGATCCAAAATACGGTTGAAACGGATACGGCTGAAGCACTTTCTTATTTTAACTTTTCTGCAATAATGTTTTTTCTATTTTTTGGGTTAGTACCTTCACTTCTTATTGTCAAAGTTAAATTGACCTATAGTTCTTTTGTCGGGGAATTGCTCGCACGGATAAAATTACTTAGCGGCAGTGTAGGTGTAGTATTTCTAATTGCAATAGTATTTTATTCAAACTATGCATCTGTTGGCCGAAATAATCGCGATTTAGTGGGTTATCTAACGCCATATGCCTTGATTGACTCAACCGTAAAATATCTTCAAAAAAATTATTTTTTTCCCCCCTTAAAATTCACGCTACTAGATACGAACCCAATAATGTTTAATCAAAATCCTACTAAACATGTAACAGTATTAGTATTGGGCGAAACTGCTCGCTCTCAAAGCTTCTCTTTAAATGGTTATCACAAACCAACCAATCAATTTACTGAAAAGTTAGGTGTTGCTTCATTTAAAAATGTCAGTTCGTGCGGAACAGCGACTGCGGTATCCGTTCCCTGCATGTTTTCTAGGTTAGACAAAGAAAATTATGATAAACGTCTGGCAAATGCTCAGCAAAATGTAGTCGACATTATCCAACTTGCTGGGGCTGATGTGCTATGGATCAGCAACAATAATGGTAGCTGCAAAGGTGTTTGTAATCGTATTAAATCTATACAAATACCTACAAAGAAATCCGATCCGTTATGCGATGGCGAATATTGTTTTGACGAAGTTCTGCTTAGACCGTTAAAGCAAAAACTTGCAACTCTAACATATGAAGACACCTTAATTGTACTCCATATGATCGGTTCTCATGGGCCCACTTACTACAAGCGTTATCCGGATAAGAATCGTATCTTTATTCCTGATTGCCAACGAAGTGATATTCAAAACTGCAGTGAAGAAGAGTTGACTAACACTTACGATAATACAATAGCTTATACCGATTTCGTGCTTGCCAAAGTAATAGGAGAACTGAATACATTAAGTAAATTTAAAAATGTAGAAACATCTATGATTTATATTTCTGATCACGGTGAATCACTTGGCGAGAGTGGCATATTCCTACATGGTTTACCCTATGCATTTGCCCCCAGAGAACAAACACACGTACCTTTAATTTATTGGGCTGATCCATCGCACCAGAGTAATAGAGTAGATTGTGCAAATAAATTTCGCAACAAGAAAATATCGCACGATAACATATTTGATTTTTTGCTAGGTGAAATGTCAGTAGACTCAACAATTTTTAAAATGCAAAACAACCCTTTAAATCAATGCGAAAGAGCGGGTTCACTCGCTCAAACAGTAAACATTAACGCTAAAAATGGAGCTAATTAATTGATGTTTGATAATAAAAATAAGCCAAGAGGTTTGATGCGAGTTTATCTTGCTACAACAAACTCTGCTAGAGCAATTAAATGGCTTTCAAAAAACGAAGCAGCATTCAGACAAGAGCTTTTACTTTTAGGTTTAGCAACGCCCATTTCTTTTTTATTTGACATAACAGTAAATGAACAGCTTGTATTAATTACAGCTATATTATTCATTCTTTTCACTGAAATATTAAACACCGCTATAGAAGCCATCGTTGATAGAGTTAGCTTCGAAATTCACCCTTTATCAGGGTTAGCAAAAGATTTAGGTTCTGCAGCGGTATTCATTAGTCTATTAATAGCCATATGTGTTTGGTTATCAATTTTATGGTAAGCTCAAAGTCCAATTTTACTTTTATGAAAATTAGCAATAAAGTATGTTATTTTCCAGAAAGTCGGCGGAGTTTTTACCCGCAAATCAAAGTATACCATCAGCTAGGTAATAGTCGATATTGAAACAGAATGAGAACGGCGTAGCCGTTCCTGAGCTTTGCCGTGAGCA
>CAJXRW010000208.1 GCA_913060525.1 uncultured Gammaproteobacteria bacterium | reverse complement strand
TCTACACAGAGTAGATCGTCGGCAGCGTCAGATGTGTATAAGAGACAGATCATGAATATCGCAAAAATCTTGATAATCAATTTCTAGGTAAATTTAATGCTTTGGAAAAGAGCCAGGTTGATAAAGAGCAAGAGCTACAAAATAAGCATCAGAAATTAATAGATGAATTAAAAATAAAAGAAACTGAATTTGAAGAAAAACAAAAAGCTTTAGATAGTAAAAGTAATACGCACGCTAGAAGGCAAATTCGAAAAGATATTATTGGTGAAATAAAAAAACGGCAGACTGAATTTAAGCTCACTAATGGTACTAATGAATTAAGGCTGCCAATTGCAATATCTATGATAATATTAATAATTATTTTTTTGTGTCTTTCTGCTTATTCATTATTAAATTTGTATCAGACAATTAGCTCAACTAATACTATGGCTATATGGATATCTGCTGCAAAACAAATTATCTATTCTTTTGGTCTAATAGGATCAGTTCTATTTTATATACGTTGGCAAAACCGATGGTTTGAGCAACACTCTTTGGCAGAATTTCATTTAAAACAACTTGAGCTAGATATGGAAAGAGCAAGCTGGATTGTTGAAACAAGCTTAGAATGGAATGATGCAAAAGGTAATACAATGCCAAATGAGTTGTTAAAGAGTCTTAGTAAGAATTTATTTAGTGACTCAACTGAGCAAGCTGAAGGGTTAGTTCATCCTGCGGATCAATTAGCATCAGCTTTAATGGGTTCTGCTTCTTTGGTTAAGTTAAAAGCAGGTGATGCTGAGTTGGAAATAGATCCAAAAAAGCTAAGAAAAGATAAAAGCGAAATAAAGATTACTTGATAAATAATAGACTTTAAAACTACGGTAATTCACCAACCCCAAAATAAGTCGCCTCTGGGTGCGCATAATAAACACCACTAACACTAGATGCAGGATGCATGGCATAAGACTCAGTTAGGGTGACGCCAATTTCATCTGCTTGCAGCATATCAAATAATGTCACTTTTTCTTCATGGTTAGGGCAGGCAGGGTAGCCATAAGCAGGGCGAACGCCACGATATTTACACTTAATTAACTCTTCATTGGTAAAGCTTTCATTCGGTGCATACGCCCAAAGTTCTTTACGTAGTTTTTCATGCATATATTCAGCAAAGGCTTCTGCTAAACGGTCGGCTAAAATTTGCAGCATAATGGCTGAATAGTCATCGTGATCCTTCTTAAACTCCATGGCTTTTTCTTCTACACCAAAACCAGTGGTTACAGCAAAGCCACCAATGTAATCTTGCGCTAGTGCTTCACCTTTTGGTGCAACAAAATCGCTCAAACAAACATAAGGTTTGTTGTTTTTCTTTTCAGTTCTTTGGCGTTCATTGTGATAAACCCATTTAGGCTTTTCATCGCCAATGTGCTCATAAACCTCGATATCATCTAGTTTACTGTTAGCAGGATAAATCGCAACGATCGCTTTGGCTTGTAACCATTTACCTGCAGCAATTTGTTTTAGCATCACTTGTGCATCATCAAATATTTTTTGTGCTTGTTCACCTTTTTCGGGATCTTTCAAAATCTTAGGATAACTACCTTTCACTTCCCACGCATGGAAGAATGGTGTCCAATCAATATAACCAAATAGTTTTTCGACATCGTATTCTTGCCATACTTTACGACCAATCAATTTTGGTTTATCTGGTGTGTAGTTTGTCCAATCTAATTTCAATCGATTTTCTTGAGCGTGTTCAAGTGAAACAAACTTCCTTTCGCTTTGGCGTGCATTAAATCGTTCAGTCAATTTTTCCTGTTCTGCTTTAATTTGCTCAAGGTAATCTGCATTGATCGTGCCGCTTTTACTTAATAAGTTCGACATCACTCCAACTGCACGTGAAGCATCTAATACATGAACGGTCACGCCATTTTTATAGCTTGGCATAATCTTAACGGAAGTGTGCATATTCGAAGTGGTTGCACCACCAATAAGCAATGGCATTTTTAATCCAGCACGGGTCATTTCTTCGGCAACAGTGACCATTTCATCTAATGATGGTGTGATCAAACCACTTAAGCCGATGACGTCCGCTTCTTCTGCTATCGCCGTATCAATAATTTTTTGGTATGGCACCATTACGCCTAAATCCACGACATCATAGTTATTACATTGCAGTACCACGGCAACAATATTTTTACCGATATCATGAACATCGCCTTTAACGGTTGCGATAACCATTTTACCTTTTTTCTCAACGGCGCCTGTTTTTTCAGCTTCGATAAATGGGATGAGGTAAGCAACAGATTGCTTCATCACTCGCGCAGATTTGACCACTTGGGGTAAGAACATTTTACCTGATCCAAATAAATCACCGACGACATTCATGCCAGCCATGAGTGGGCCTTCAATGACTTCAATGGTTTTAGTAACCTGTTGGCGTGCTTCTTCGGTGTCTTCAATAATGTATTCGGTAATACCTTTTACTAGCGCATGTTCAAGACGTTTTTCAACGGGTTGTTCACGCCAGGATAAATCCGCGCCTTTACTAGATGTGCTGGATTGTAAATCTTGTGCGGCTTCCAATAAGCGTTCAGTGGCATCATCACTGCGGTTGAATAATACATCCTCAATAAGTCCAACCAGTTTTTTATCTAATTGTTCATAAATACCGATTTGACCTGCATTGACAATCCCCATCTGCATGCCGTTTTTAATGGCGTAATATAAAAATACGCTGTGAATCGCTTCACGTAATGGGTTATTACCACGGAATGAAAACGAAATATTACTCACACCGCCAGAAATCATACAGTAGGGTAGCGTGTCTTTAATGGTTTTGGTGGCATCAATAAAGGCTTTGCCATATTGGTTATGCTCTTCAATACCTGTCGCTACAGCAAAAATATTGGGGTCAAAAATAATATCTTCAGGCGCAAAGCCAATTTCTTTGGTTAGTAGGTTATAAGCATTAGTACAGATTTCAACTTTACGCTCGTAAGTATCTGCTTGACCGAGCTTATCAAATGCCATGACCACAACGGCTGCGCCATACTTTTGAATTGTTCTGGCTTGTTTAATAAAGTCTTCTGTGCCTTCTTTCATGCTGATGGAATTAACAATGCCTTTACCTTGAACGCATTGCAGACCTGCTTCAATGATATCCCATTTAGAGGAGTCAATCATAATCGGCACTTTGCAGATATCAGGTTCAGAGGCGATCAGTTTTAGAAATTTAACCATACAGGCTTTGGCATCTAATAAACCATCATCCATATTGATATCAATAATTTGGGCGCCATTTTCAACTTGTTGGCGTGCGACGTCCAACGCTTCTTCATATTTTTCATCACGGATTAAACGTGCGAATTTAGCTGAGCCTGAAACATTGGTTCTTTCACCGACATTAACAAAATTGGTTTCTTCACGAATGAGCAAGGGTTCAAGCCCTGCAAGTTTACAAATATTGTCATTTGTTTTTGGTTTGCGAGGGGTAATGCCATCAACGGCATCTGCAATGGCTTTGATGTGTTCAGGTGTCGTACCACAACAGCCGCCAATAATATTTAAAAAGCCTGATTGTGCAAATTCTTGGATGACTTCTGCCATGTCTTGTGGCGTTTCATCATAACCACCAAACTCATTCGGTAAGCCAGCATTTGGGTGGCAAGTGATATACGTGTCTGCAATATCAGAAACCGCTTTTAAATGTGGGCGTAAATCTTTTGCGCCAAGCGCACAATTAAAACCAATTGCAATTGGGTTACAATGCCTAACTGAATACCAGAAAGCTTCTGCGGTTTGACCTGAAAGGGTACGACCACTGGCATCGGTGATGGTGCCTGAAATCATAATGGGTAGTCGGATGTTATGATCTTCAAAATAGCTTTCAGTGGCATAAATCGCGGCTTTAGCATTGAGCGTGTCAAATACCGTTTCTATCAAAATAATGTCACAGCCACCTTTGATCAAACCATCAAGATTTTCTGTATAGGCAGTGACGAGTTCATCAAACTTAATGTTACGAAAACCTGGGTCATTAACATCAGGTGAAATCGAAAGGGTGCGATTGGTTGGCCCGATTACGCCAGCTACAAAACGTGGTTTGCTTGGGTCTTTCTTTGTATATTCTTCCGCTAACTGTTTAGAAAGCTTTGCACCTGTATAGGCGATATTAAACACTTCATATTCCATACCATAATCAGCCATTGAAATACTGGTTGAGTTAAAAGTGTTGGTTTCTAGAATATCACTCCCTGCTTCCAAATATTGACGTTGAATTTCTTCAATAATCTGCGGCTGGGTGATATTTAATAAATCGTTATTACCTTTTTGTTCCATCGAATGATCAGCAAATTGTTTGCCCCGATACATCGACTCATCTAATTTATAAGATTGGATCATGGTACCCATTGAGCCATCTAAAATAACGATACGTTCATTTAAAATGTCTCTAAGTTGTTTGGTGATTTTATCCACGATTCATCCTGTTTTGGTTGTTAAACTTTTATTACGGGAGTTAATCATACACAAATAATAAGTCCAGATAAAAGGTATCTAATTTCTATTGCTCATAAATGTTATATTTGGATGTTTATTAGTCGTTGGTACTAACGTTATTATGTGATTCATTGAGTGGCATAAAAGCTATCAATGATTATTCAACCAATAATTTACAGGTGTATCGCGTTATTTTAATGCCAGCTTCTAGTCTAAAACTAGATTTCATATTAAATGAATTGTGACAAAACTCCTACGCTGATTATTTGTATTGTTTTATTTATTGTATTAATGTAATAAATGAAATAATAATAAAACCTGATAGGTCTAAATTGGTATTAATACTGTCTCTTATACACATCTCCGAGCCCACGAGACAGGCAGAAATC
>CAJXRW010000207.1 GCA_913060525.1 uncultured Gammaproteobacteria bacterium | reverse complement strand
GTGTATAAGAGACAGATAATAGATAAGTATATTTAGAAATAATGAATATGTGAGAGAAATTGGTTTTATTTTCTTGGAGTAGGTTCCCATAGCTCTATAGGGTTGCCATCTGGGTCGTGGATACGAGCAAATTTACCTACTTCCGAGTCCCATTCTGGTTTAGTTTCTACTTCAATATTATGGCTTTTTAGCTGTTGAATCATTTTTTCTAGATCATTAACTCTGAAATTAATCATCCATTGTTGTTTATCATCACCGAAATAATCAGTGTCGGCTGGAAATGGTGTTAATACGGTTGGTCCAGCTTGTTGCATCCAAATATTGGGTAGGGCATCAATGCCTAAAATATCTTGATACCATTTAGAGAGCTTTTCAATTTGCTTGCTCCTAAAAAATAATCCACCAATACCTGTTACTTTTTCCATTTTATAGCCCTCAATTAGATATGTTATTTCATCGCCTTTTTACCAATATCAGTACGTTTATATTGGTTTTTCCAAGTGATTTTATTTGATAGCTCATAAGCGGTTTGGAAGGCTGCCTCAATAGTATCACCAAGCCCAACCGCACATAGTACGCGTCCACCATTTGTAACAGTGTCATTGCCAACTTGTTTTGTGCCAGCGTGAAATATTTTTGTATTAATATTATCCGCAGCACCTAAACCAGAAATTACTTCACCTTTTGGGTAACTATCAGGATAACCTTTTGCAGCTAAAACAACGCCCAAAGCCGTTTTATTTGTCCATTTAGGTTGTTCAATTTTATCCAATTCACCTTTTGTTGCAGCAAGACACAGTTCAACCAAATCAGATTCAAGGCGCATCATAATCGGTTGAGTTTCTGGGTCACCAAAACGACAATTATATTCAAGTGTTTTTATGTTTTTGTTGTTATCGATCATTAAGCCAGCATATAAGAAACCAGTATAAGGGCTACCTTCTTTTTTCATGCCATCAACAACAGGTTGAATAACTTGCTTCATTGCTTTTTCATGAATATCTTGCGTCACAATTGGCGCAGGGGAATATGCGCCCATACCGCCAGTATTTGGGCCTTTATCGCCATCATCTCTTGCCTTATGGTCTTGCGATGATGCCATTGTTACGACGTTATTACCATCGACCAAAACAATGAAACTGGCTTCTTCGCCTTGCAGAAATTCTTCAATGACAATTTCACAGCCTGCATCTCCAAACTTATTGCCAGAAAGCATATCTTCAATCGTCGCATTTGCTTCGTCTAAAGTTTGTGCAATAACAACCCCTTTGCCTGCTGCTAAACCGCTGGCTTTAATGACAATCGGCATGGATTTATCTTTAACATACATTTTGGCTTTTTGAATATCAGTGAAATTTTTGTATTCAGCAGTTGGGATACCATATTTCTTCATGAAATCTTTACTAAATGCTTTAGAACTTTCTAGTTGTGCAGCTTTTTGTACAGGGCCTAAACAGGCTAAATTTTCTTTATTGAAAGCATCAACAACACCTAGACTTAATGGCACTTCTGGGCCAATGATGGTTAATTCAATATTTTGATCTTTTGCAAATTTCAGTAGACCTTGAATATCCGTCACATCAATATTGACGTTTTCCAGCTTATTTTCAAGTGCAGTGCCTGCATTACCTGGCGCAACATAGACAATATCTGCAAGTGGTGATTGGGCGGCTTTCCATGCTAGGGCATGTTCACGTCCGCCACTTCCGACAACTAAAATTTTCATATCAATCTCTTTGTTTTTGTTAAACTTCTTTAAATAGTTCGAATATTATTGAAACACTTAGTAGATATGCAAGGCGTCATTCCAAACTTGATTTGGAATCCAGGTTGCTCAAGCTGAAATTATAGTGACATTCAGCTATATTGAGACTGTAGGTTGCCTAGATTATCGGGTCAAGCCCGATAATGACGATAGTTGTTTACTAAAAGTGTAAGGTTAAACATTCAAATTTAATTTGTAAGGGTATTCTATTGAAATTTGTGTGTTTTGTAAAAAAGGAATTAAGATGGATATTGATCCAGAAAAATTTAAGAATAAAAAAATTGTCATTATGGCTGGTGGTACGGGTGGACATGTTTTCCCTGCATTAGCGGTTGCAAGGAAGCTTTCAAGTAATGGTGCGATTGTTTTTTGGTTAGGAACAGCGTTAGGAATTGAAGCAAAATTAATACCTCAAGAATTTGAGATTGATTACATTAAAGTCAAAGGACTGCGTAATAAAGGTTTGGTTAAAAAAATAAGTTTTCCATTTTCTTTAATTCATGCGGTATTGCAGGCTAAAAATATTTTAAAAAAACGAAAGGCTGATTTGGTAATTGGGTTTGGAGGCTATGCCTCTGGACCAGGTGGGCTAGCTGCTTATTTATCAAAAATACCGTTAGTTCTTCATGAACAAAATGCGATTCCTGGAATGACCAATAAATATTTATCGAAAATAGCTAAGGTGACATTATTGGCTTTTGACTATCGTAAATTTGGTAAAAATCCAAAAGTTGTTGGAAATCCATTAAGATCTGATATCGTGCAGCTCGCTAAACAAGCTAAGAGTTTTAATCAAGATAAACTCAATATATTGGTTGTTGGTGGTAGTCTTGGCGCTAAAGCATTGAATGATATTGTTCCCGAAGCATTAAAATTAATGACGGGTAAAAATATTTCTGTCATTCACCAAAGTGGTGAAAAATTACTTGATGAAACAAATGCTAACTATAATGGGTTATCAATTGATTATCAGGTGCAAAAATTTATTGATGATATGTCAAAAGCTTATGAGTGGGCGGATTTAATTATTTGTCGCTCTGGTGCGTCTACCGTTTCTGAAGTGGCAGCAGTAGGTCTACCAGCCATTTTTGTGCCTTACCCACATGCGGTTGATGATCATCAATTTTATAATGCAAAATTTTTAGTAGATTCAGGTGCTGCTATATGTGTTCGTCAGTCTGGGTTATCCGCTGATAAGCTTAAAAAACGATTAGAAGATTTTCTTTTTCACTCTGAAAAACTGAAAGACATGTCAGATAAGTTAAAACAATTGTCGATATTAGATTCGGCTGAAAGAGTGATGGTTGAAGCATCAAACTATATTAAATAATTTTTAAGATCCACTTGCTTTTGAACTTGGCGTATTTTCAACTTTAGTTGATCCAGTTGATCCAGTTGATCCAGTTGATCCAGTTGATCCAGTTGATCCAGTTGATTCAGTTGATCCAGTTGATTCAGTTGATTTTGGAATAGAGTTTATGTTTGCAGCGCGGTTGTATATCACCTCTGGTGGTGGGAAATCGCCTTGCATGCTTACAAGTTTGTCATCTTTGAATATGACAATCATTTGTTTCGATTCCATCGGCTTATGGTTTTGTTGGATGGTATATACATAGACCCAGGTTTCACCATTATATGGTGTGACTAATACAGGTGATCCAAGAATGTATTCTACTTGATCTTTAGTCATGTTTGGTTTAATAAGTTGAACCATTTCAGGGGTAATTTCTTTCCCTTGCTGGACTGGAGGGACGTAAGGATAAAAATAGCTACAGCCTGAAATAATAATTGGTGAAAGCAGGGCAGAGATTAGTTGAGGCAATTTCATATTTTATAGCTGCACTTTTAAAAGATTTATAAGATATATAGTACAATACAACATATAGCTCAACCAGAGTGTAACATTAAAATAGGAGTAATCACCTTGAATAGTGAAAACCTCAAAGGTTTGGGATTAAAAATAACTAAACCACGAATGAAAATATTAAATGCGTTTGAGCAGTCTGAAAAAAGGCATTTAAGTGCTGAAGATGTATTTGAAATTTTAATGCGAAGTCATGATGATGTGCCATTAGCTACTATATATCGCGTGTTAAATCAATTTGAATCTGCTGGTATATTAAAGCGCCTTAATTTTAATCAAGAACAATCCGTTTATGAGTTAGATGATGGTGATCATCATGATCATTTAATTTGTGTAAAATGTAATAAAGTTGAAGAGTTTTGTGATGATATCATTGAGCAGCGGCAGACAGAGATTGCAAAATCAAGAGGTGCGGAGATAGTCGATCACTCTTTATGTATATACGTGACTTGTGCAAGTTGTATAGACTAAGTGGTTGAATATTAATACCCACCAAATAATGATTGATCAATAATGTCACATAAGCAATTAATGATAACTGTATGGCAGGCATGTGTTTGTGCCTTGCTGGTTGAAGGTGCGCATAGCTCTGTATCTGTACTGTATAAAGTGTTTGTGACATTAATGCTGTTTTGATTTGTAAGTGCAATTACTGGCATTGCTTTATCATGCGCTGCTTGGATGGCATGTAAAATATTTTCTGAATTTTCATTGGTTGAAAAGGTTATTAAAATATCGCCTGTTTGACCAAGTGTATTTACCTGTTTGGAAAATATTTCTGAAATATTTGTAGAGCTACCAGTTTGGTTTATGTTTGCTGTATCAGAGTTTAATAATATAGCGGGGAATGATGGTCTTTCAATTTCAAAATAATTAACAAGATAGGTCACCAGTCTATCACAATCAGCTTTTGATGAACCATTACCGCATACTAAAACTTTGTTCCCATTTAAAATGGCATCAACTAAAATTTGTCCTGCTTGGTTAATAGAGTTAGTGAGCGAATCAGCTGTGGTAATTAAAGCCTGGATGCTTTCGGATAAATGATGTTTAATTCTTTCCTGGAAGGGCATTAGCCTTATCTTTCTATCAATATAAAATTGCCAATACTTTGTCATAATTCTATTTTTTGGTCAATAAGTGTATATGCTGATTTTTAATCAGCTTTTTCTAGATAGGTCAGGGTAAACGCTGTCTCTTATACACATCTGACGCTGCCGACGATCTACTCTGTGTAGAT
>CAJXRW010000206.1 GCA_913060525.1 uncultured Gammaproteobacteria bacterium | reverse complement strand
GATCTACACAGAGTAGATCGTCGGCAGCGTCAGATGTGTATAAGAGACAGTTTGCAAACACATCATCAGGCAGAGTAATTTTATTAGCATCATTCCCCTGAATATCTTTAACTTGAAAATCCATTACAACCCCTTAAACATTATTATCTTGATGTTTCACCGCTGGCGTAATGCGAATAAATTCATTTTTTGCACCAGGAATACCACCCTTGATTAAAATAAGGTTGTTATCTAAATCCACAGAAACAACCTCTAGTGATTGAATGGTCTTTTTAACACAACCAAGATGACCAGCCATTTTTTTATTCTTAAAAACTCTACCAGGAGTTTGATTTTGCCCAGTAGAACCGTGAGCCCTATGTGACACAGAATTACCATGCGTAGCATCCTGCATATGAAAATTATGCCGCTTAACAACACCTTGAAAACCTTTACCTTTGGATGTAGCAGACACATCAACCTTCTGACCAGCACCGAAAAGAGAAACTGTCAGCTCTTTACCCAATAAAATATCACCAGACAAGAAATTTGAATTAACTCTAAACTCCTTCAAATATACACCTGGCTCCACTTTTGCCTTAGAAAAATGTCCAGCATTAGCCTTATTTACCCTTGAGCGCTTCCTATAACCATAACAAAGCTGAATGGACGTATACCCATCAATCTTATCAGTTTTAATTTGTGTAATTCTATTCGGTTCAACATGAACAACACTCACTGGAACATTATCACCATCTTCAGTAAATATACGAGTCATGCCGCACTTACGACCAATTATACCTAACATGTAATTACCTCTTATTATTTAAACTGCCGATTGCAATTGACCAACAGCTCACGAATTTTATATTAAAAATCCTAACATTTCAAAGAAAATCTAACTTAAACTTATTTGCACATCAACGCCAGCTGACAAATCCAACTTCATGAGAGAATCTACGGTTTTTTCTGTAGGATTAATAATATCAATAAGCCTCTTATGAGTTCTTAATTCATACTGATCTCTAGCATCCTTATTCACATGAGGTGATATCAAAACAGTAAATCTTTCTTTCTTAGACGGTAACGGGATAGGACCTTTCACCTGGGCACCAGTCCTTTTTGCCGTATCAACAATCTCCTTGGTTGATACATCAATCAATCTATGATCAAAAGCTTTAAGCCGTATTCTTATTTTTTGTTTATCCAACTTAGACATTTTTTTCTCACTCTTATGAATTACGTTTTTTAATTATTTCTTGCGCTATATTATCTGGAACAACTGAATATTTTTCAAATTCCATAGAAAAAGAAGCCCTGCCCTGTGACAATGATCGCATATGCGTAGCATACCCAAACATTTCAGACAAAGGAATCTGAGCCCTTACAATCTTGCCAGCAGGATTATCATCCATGCCTTGTATTATCCCACGACGCCTATTTAAGTCACCAATAACATCACCCATATATTCTTCTGGCATGACGACCTCAACCTTCATAATAGGCTCAAGAATTGCAGCATCCGCCTTCAAAGCCCCCTGCTTTACAGCCATCGAGCCAGCTATCTTAAACGCCATTTCACTTGAATCAACATCATGGAATGAACCATCAAACAACGTAACTTTTACATCAATCAAAGGGTAGCCAGCAAGGACACCATTTTGCATTTGCTCCTGAGCACCTTTATCCACAGCCGGAATATACTCCCTAGGAATAACTCCACCAACAATCTCATTCACAAACTCATAACCCTTACCAAGCTCTTGAGGCTCTAATTTAATGCAAACATGACCATACTGGCCTCGCCCACCTGACTGGCGAACAAACTTAGACTCCTGTTCAACTGATGATCTAATCGTTTCACGATAGGAAACCTGAGGGTTACCAACATTTGCATCAACACTAAACTCACGCCTCATACGGTCAACTATAATTTCCAAATGAAGCTCACCCATACCAGATATAATGGTCTGACCACTTTCTTCATCAGTCTTAACTCTAAAAGAAGGGTCTTCAGCTGCCAATTTACCCAAGGCAATACCCATTTTCTCCTGATCAGCCTTACTTTTTGGCTCAACCGCAATCGATATCACCGGCTCGGGAAATTCCATCCGCTCAAGAGTAATAATTTGCTCAGAATTACACAAAGTATCGCCAGTCGTAACATTCTTTAACCCAATACAAGCAGCGATATCTCCAGCTCTAACTTCCTTTAACTCTTCTCTTGATTTTGCATGCATCTGAACCAAACGACCTATTCTCTCTTTCTTTCCCTTTACAGGATTAAAAACAGAATCCCCTGACTTCAAAACCCCTGAATAGACCCTTACAAACGTCAAGTTACCAACAAAAGGATCTGTCGCAATCTTAAATGCTAATGCTGCAAAAGGGGCGCTATCATCAGCTGGTCTAGTTTCTGGCGAACCATCCTCCAACTCCCCTTTGATTGCCGCAACCTCATCAGGAGCAGGTAAAAATTCAACCACACCATCCAGAACAGCCTGGACACCTTTATTTTTAAAAGCAGACCCGCAGTAAGCCAATACAATTTCATTTGCCAACACCTGCTTGCGAAGCCCTTTTTTAATATCATCGATCGATAAATCGCCTTCCTCTAAGTACTTCTCCATGATTACTTCGTCCGCTTCTGCAGCACTTTCAACCATACCCTCTCTTAACTCCTGGCACCTATCAACAAGCTCGGCAGGTATATCTCTCAATTCATAGGTAAGACCATGATCAGACTCATTCCAATAGATTGCCTTCATCCTAAGCAGGTCAACCACACCTTTAAACCCATCCTCAGCACCAATATTTAACTGAACAGGGACAACATTAGCCTTGAGCCGCGATCCAATTTGTTCAACCACTCTTTCGAAATCAGCTCCTGCCCGATCCATTTTGTTAACAAAAACTATCCTGGGAACACCATATTTATTAGCTTGCCGCCATACTGTTTCTGACTGAGGCTCAACACCAGAGGAACCACAAAAGACCACAACCGCACCATCAAGCACCCGCAAAGATCTTTCCACCTCAATAGTAAAATCAACGTGGCCGGGAGTATCGATAATATTAATACGATGCCTATCGAACTGCTTATCCATTCCTTGCCAAAAGACAGTTGTAGCGGCAGATGTAATTGTAATACCTCTTTCTTGCTCTTGCTCCATCCAGTCCATTGTTGCAGCACCATCATGGACTTCACCTATCTTATGGTTAACACCAGTGTAAAACAAAACCCTCTCAGTTGTTGTTGTTTTTCCAGCATCTACGTGCGCACATATACCAATATTTCTATACTTACGAATCGGAGTTTGTCGTGACATGTTATCCCTACCTAATTACCAACGATAATGTGCAAATGCTTTATTTGCTTCAGCCATTTTATGAGTATCTTCTCTTTTCTTCATTGCAGAACCTCGCCCATCAATTGCCTCAAGCAATTCGGCCGCTAAGCGCATACCCATAGTCTTTTCTTTCCGTTTACGCGACGCGTCAATCACCCATCTCATTGCTAATGACATCTGTCTCTCAGGACGAACCTCAACAGGAACTTGATAAGTAGCGCCGCCAACTCTCCTAGACTTAACCTCAACTACAGGACTGATTTGTTCAAGCGCTTTTTCAAAAATCTCCACTTCAGAGCTATCGGGTTTTTTTAGCTTTATTTGATCAAAAGCACCGTAAACAATTTTTTCCGCAACGGACTTCTTGCCATCATACATAATCTGATTTACAAACTTAGCTACCACATCATTTTTATACTTAGGGTCTGGCAAAACCTTACGCTTTGGAACTTCTCTTCTTCTTGGCATATCACTTACCTATATATCAAATTAACAAACAATTATTTTGGCCTCTTAGCCCCATATTTAGAACGACCCTGCCTACGATCTTTGACACCAGACGTATCAAGACTACCACGCACCACATGATATCTCACACCTGGCAAATCTTTTACACGACCACCACGAATCAAGACAACGCTATGCTCCTGAAGATTATGACCTTCACCGCCAATGTAACCAGTAACCTCAAACCCACTTGTCAACCTAACCCTTGCAACTTTCCGCATTGCGGAATTTGGCTTCTTAGGCGTTGTAGTATAAACACGCGTACACACCCCCCTTCTTTGAGGACAGGCCTTTAATGCCGGAACCTTTGATTTCATAGGCTTCGACTTCCGTGGTTTTCTTACCAACTGATTGATAGTTGCCATTAAAAATTACTCCATTTTTTAAAACTTAACAGTATATAATATACAAAACGACGCCGAATTATACACGTATTCATTATGTAATATCAAGCATCAACAATAATTAAATTACCTATAAAAAACTTTTTAAAAAAAATTATATCTTCCTATAAGGGTAATATTTAGGCTCCCAAATAGTGTTGTCAATCAATTTCCAGATATCGTCTTCACCCTCAACAGCAGATAGACCATCAAGAACTGCTTGCCTTGCAACAGCAAATGCAACCTGTCTGCTTACTGCATATGCCTCATTTAGCATCGGTAACAACCCGTCATCTTTTACTGGGTAGTTCGCAAGCGTCCTACAAGCAGACCACAACATGTTCTGATTAAGCTTTTTTGACTTTAAAGCCACCACACCTAAACCAATGCCAGGAAAAACCAAGGCATTATTACACTGGGCAATCCTGTAAACTTTGCCTTTATAACCAACAGGCTTAAACGGGCTACCAGTAGCTATTAAAGCCTTCCCTGCGGTAAGCTTAATAATATCTAGCGGCTGGCGCTCACACCTATCAGTTGGATTCGAAAGTGGAAATATAATAGGCTGAGCAAACCCTGCAGCCATAGCCTTAATCACATCATCAGTAAAAGCACCTGTCTCTTATACACATCTCCGAGCCCACGAGACAGGCAGAAATCTCG
>CAJXRW010000205.1 GCA_913060525.1 uncultured Gammaproteobacteria bacterium | reverse complement strand
TGCCTGTCTCGTGGGCTCGGAGATGTGTATAAGAGACAGCCATAAATATAAGGGTATGTCATACTCTGGATACCGCGATCAAGTCGCAGGACGTAGGAATAGGATGATGGTATGTTTTCTAAACCATATAACACATCTTTTTAATATTTGCCCTCGATTTTAATCGCACCCAATCCCAGTCCCTTAGTTGATATTTACATTTTTACTAATTTGGAATTTTGGTAAACCATCAAGCAGACTCTGACCATACTGTTTGGCAACAATTCGTTTATCGAGAATCACCACTTTTCCAACATCTTCTTCTGTTCTTATTAATCTGCCAGCCATTTGAGTTAGTTTTATCGAGGCAATGGGTAATGAAAAATTCATAAATGGATTTTGACCCTGGGCTTGTATCCAATCGCTTCTGGTTTGTTCTACAGGGTCTGTTGGTACAGCAAAGGGTATCTTATGAATAATTAATAATTCCAGATATTTTCCAGGTAAGTCAACGCCCTCTGAAAAACTATCAACACCAAATATAACTGATGGTAAACCCCGATCAATCATTTTTTTGTGCAGAAAAAGGATTTCTGACTTTGGTTTCTCACCTTGCATAATAATATAATCTTGTTGTGTCTTAGGTAGTAGGGCAAAAACATCTTTCATGGCTTGCATGCTACAAAATAAAACAAGAATGCCTTTTTTAATTTTTTTGAGATATTGTTTAATGATATCAGCCGATTCTTTAGTATGCGCCTGATAATTTTGAGGAAAGGATTTCATGTCTGGGATAATGACTTCGCTTTTTTCATAATGAAAAGGTGAGGGTAGCTCCACGCATTTGGTTTCATCATTTAGTCCAGAATCATTTAAAAATTGGGAGAAACTACCAAGTGCTTTTACTGTGGCTGAGCATAAAATTACGCTGTTTTCAACATTATCCCATAAGGCTTGTTTTAATATTTTATTAGCCGTAATAGGTGCAACACAAACCGAATAATCTTGTAAGTGACTATCTCCCAGTGGTTGGCTGTTTGTTTGTTTTTTACTAAACCATTTAGCAAAGGGCGGTTCTTGGTTGTTTTGAAACTCACGCCAGACATTATATAAAGACTCACATCTATCTAAATAGAATTTGAGAGAAGTTAGCTGTTGTTCAATTGAACCTGTTACTTCTAACTCTTGTTCTTGAATATAAGTTTCAAGTGATAGCTTAATCCTATTCAATATTTTGGAACAAGAGAGTGCCTGATTTTTGATGTTACCCGCATTCTGTAAAAATCCCTCTGAAACGCCAGTGATTCGATAAATATCAGCATCTCTGCCATAATACTCATAGATTTCATCAATAAAGCGTTGTGCTTGAGAAAGCTCGATAATTAAATTTTTACGGATATCGGTCAGATCAGATTTTTCTTTATCGGTAACAATACCTTTTTGCAAACTGGATATGCTTTTATCAATATCATTAATCCAAGCCTGTGCACCAATAACCGAAGAACTATGTGAAAATGCTGATATTGACTTGCCAGGCAGATGATGACATTCATCAATGATAAAAACACTATCACTAAATTTTGGTAAAATGGATGCGTCACCTAGTGATAAATGTGCCAATAATAAGCTATGGTTTGTGATAATGATGTCAGATTTTCTAAGTACATCACGGGCATGCACATAAGCACATTCGCTGTAGAATTCACAACGATTTCCTACACAAGTATTTGCAGTATTGTTTATTTCAAGCCAATCGGAGTGCTTGGCTTGAAACTTCAGTTCATCTATATCACCAGCCCAACCATTATCTAATTCATCGGAAAAAGTTTGATAGTCTGGGTGACTTTCAAGTTTATTATAAAGGCGTAAATGACATAAATATCTTCCACGACCTTTTGCAATATTATAGGTAATATCGTGTCCAATCATTTTTTTAATAATTGGTAAATCTTTTTTTATAAGCTGAGATTGTAAAGTGATTGTATTAGTAGAAATAATAATATGTTTGATTTTTTTTGATTTTTCCTTTTGCTTTAGTCCAAGATAAGCCCCAAGCACATAAGCAAAGGTTTTGCCAACACCGGTGCCAGCTTCAATAACTAAATTTTCATCCTTCTGAATGGCTTCTTTGATATGGTTTATCATATCTAGCTGAGAGGAACGAATGTTCAAATCAACTGCAGAAAATAATTCAGCTGGGTTCACTTATCACTTCCAATCGCTATAGTATGTTTGGCTTAGTCTAGCATTTTATATAAAATTGCATTAGATCATCACAAACATTATTTAGCCGTGACCAACCAAACTGATGCAGTAAGAATTGATAAATGGCTATGGGCTGCGAGGTTTTTCAAAACTCGGCGCTTAGCACATGATGCTATTGAAGGTGGAAAAGTTCATATAGATGGGCAAAAATGCAAAGCAAGTAAAAAAATAACTTTAGGTTTAACCTTAACCATCAAACAGGGTTTTACACAGAAAACGGTAAAAGTAATAGGGTTGTCTGAAATTAGAAAGGGTGCGCCTGAAGCTCAGATGCTTTATGAGGAAACTACCGAGAGTATTTTACATAGAGAAAAAGAAGCTGAAATGAGACGTTTTGGTGCAAGCGTGCAAGTAGATGCAAAACGCCCAACAAAAAAACAACGACGTGATATGCTTGAATTTAAAAAGAAAAACCTGGAATAAATAATGGCTAAAGAATTAATAATATATCGACATGCAAAATCTGATTGGGCTTCAGGATTTCAAAAAGATTTTGATCGACCTTTATCGGATAGAGGTATAAAAAGTGCTGTGGCAATGGGAAAATTATTATCCAGAATAAATGAAATGCCGCAGTATATTTTAGCGTCCAGTGCGGTTAGAACGACTAAAACGATTAAGTTATCGGTAAAAGCAGGGCAATGGACTTCGCAATTAGAGTTCAGTGATCAACTATATTTGGCAGATGTAAGAACAGTGCTAGAAAAAATTAAAGCATTTGATGATAAATTTGATCAATGCATGGTGGTAAATCATGAACCAACTTGCTCTGGTTTGACAAGTCACCTAATTGGTGGCGGAAATATAATCTTTAAAACTGCAACGATAGCTAAAATTAGCTTTTACGAAAACTCCTGGAAGTCGATTCGCACAGGTGAATTAAAATGGTTATTTCAATCAAGGTCTTTTATTTAATTTAGGCTAGTCTTTCAAGCTAATTGCTAATCGGTTAAGTGCATTCATTAATGATATGCTAGCCGTTAGGTCTACAATTTCCCTATCTGAAAAAAACTTACTTAATTCTGGCTTAATTGTTTCTGAATCTTTGCAGGATACTGTTAAACACTCAGCCCAATCTAAAGCTAATTTTTCAATATCACTAAATTGGTCAGAAGTTTCCCAAGCAGGGAGGGCGTCTAACTTTTTTTGTGGAACTTTATGCTTTCTTGCAGCATTTGAGTGTAACTCACAGCAATAGGCACATCCGTTAAGCTGAGATACTCTTAACTCTAAAATGGCTCTTAATCCTTGGTTGATTGGTGATTTATCTAGACTATTATAACTGTTATATAATTGAGAGATTGTTTCTTTGGATATCTGTGCATAGTTCATGCTTTTACCTATAGCTGGCTTCTTTGGAACATTATAAATAAAATATTGCATATTTATACCCATGTAACAACTAGTCATATTTGTCTTTTCAGGCTCAATTCGCTAAAACTATATACAGATCATAATATTAGGTTTTAACCATGAGCGGTTCACATATTTATAATAATTCTATCTCAAGTCGTGCAATTGTATTATTGGATACTTATTTCGATAGACTAAGTCACGATATTAAAAAGGTTGGGCATTGCACTGAATTTTTGGGCAAACATTCAGATTACGATACAACTCGATTATTATGTCAGACACGGTGTATGTATTTTCTAATTGAGTATGCAATACATCGAGACGATACCGAAGCGCTGAATCAAGCGTTAACTTTATATAAACTAATTAAATCAGATTATTATGATCATGATAATAATCATTGGTTACAGTTTCCAAAAAGAGGAAAATTAGACAACTTATATGAATATGCATTTTTGGTTTTTAGTATTTCAAAATTATATTCAGTTATAAAATCCAATGAATATAAAAAAGATTTGGAAGAACTCAACGACTATATTTTGCAGCATTATTTCAAACCAGGAACTGATTTTGATAATTTAAAAGAAAAATCAGGGCTGGTTTCACAAAACGCTCTCATGCATTTGTATGAATCATACTTGGAACTCTATAAAGCAATTCCTGATAAAGCATATTTGGAAACATTGAATACGCTTTTATCTTCAGCAAAGAAAATGTTTTATGATCCAAAAATAGAGTTAATTAGTGAGTACAGTCCTTTTGGTGATGATGACACTGTTTATGAGCCTGGACATTCTTTTGAATGGGGATGTTTATTACTAGAAACTGAGCAATTGAAATTAAACCTATTCACTAAAATTGATATTAAAGGTTTGGCTTCATCGGCTGAAAAATATGGTGTGATGTCAACAGGTGTTGTAAAACAAAGCATCTCTAATTTAGATGATAAAGATCGTTATCGAATCTGGCCAATGTTAGAGCGTATGCGATACTATCTAATGAGTAATAATGCAGAAAAAATTAATAGCATATTCCCTGATTTTGATAACACGTTCATAAATCACCAAACAAAACTTCCAATTGAATTTGTTGACTCCCAACTAAATCAGGACTTTGAAGGTGTAAAAACCACAACTTCTTACCATTTAATTAATAGCTTGAAACATCTAGTAAAATAAGATTATTGATTATCATTTCCAACGGTTATACTTTGAGATCTTAGATAAATTCCAATTACCCATAACTACGCATAACTACGCATAACTACGCATAACTACGCATAACTACGCATAACTACGCATAACTACGCATAACTACGCATAA
>CAJXRW010000204.1 GCA_913060525.1 uncultured Gammaproteobacteria bacterium | reverse complement strand
CCGTAAGTGATGCCACTTGCGCCAGTAATCCCAATAACAATTTTTTTTGGTTTTAGCTCGTTAACCATATAAGTTCAACTCGGCGTTAATGATTTTTTTTGAATAATCTATCTTTCTCTCGCTGCCAGTCTTTTTCTTTAAGTGCAGCACGTTTGTCATGGGATTGTTTGCCTTTGGCTAAAGCAATTTCTATTTTAACTTTTGCTTCTTTCCAGTACATGGAAAGCGGGACAATGGTATAACCTTTCTGTTCAATTTTACCTTTAAGTTTATCTATTTCATTGCGGTGAAGCAGTAATTTTCTGCGTGATGTTGGGTTAGGAATAACGTGAGTAGATGCTGAGAGTAGGGGTGATATCAAGGCATTAATGAGAAATGCTTCACCATTGCGTAATAATACGTGGCTATCTACAAGTTGGACTTTCCCCTCACGAATGCTTTTTACTTCCCAACCTTGTAGGCAAATGCCTGCCTCATACTTATCTTCAATATGATACTCATGAAACGCCTTTTTATTTTTAGCAATAATATTGCTAAATGCTTTTGGTTTACTTTTAGTCATTTTTGCCAAGACCTAATTAATCAATCATAAGTATTGTAACGTTTTTCGGTTAAAGGTTCTAAAGTTTAATAATTAAAATTTATTTGATATATATTATACTTCAATGAAAATATGTATTGAATTTTAACCGTAAGCTTCAAATATTTTTTCAAAGGCGTAAAATACGGCATAATTTTTTAGTCTAAAAAGTAACAAATATTGTGAGAAATTAGATGACAATGATTAATAAATCGGCTTTAGTGCCTTATTCAGCAAAGCAAATGTTTGACTTGGTGGATGATATTGATGCGTACCCTGAGTTTTTACCTGGATGCTGTAAAACTGAAACCTCTAATCGCACTGAAGAATCTGTGGATGGGGTAATGTATTTAACAAAAGGTGGAATTAAGCTTGAACTAGGAACACATAATGAAATGATTACTAATGAAGAGATCAAGTTACGACTAATTAAAGGACCATTTAAACGCTTAACAGGGATATGGACATTCAGTCAGTTGCGGGAAGATGCGTGCAAGGTTTCACTAAAAATGGAATTTGAGTTTTCAAGTAAAATTTTATCATTGGCTTTGGGCGTATTATTTAATCAACTTGCAAATAATATGCTTGATGCCTTTTGTAAACGCGCAAAACAAGTATATAAAAGTGATGGCGAAGTGTATGCAATTTAAGGTTGTATACCCACTCCCAGAGGAGCAAATTATTTTTCAAATTGCGTCAGATAATGTCATTACCATAAAAGAAGCTATTTTACGGTCAGGCGTGCTAGAAAAGTACCCTCAGTTAGAGATAAACAATTTAAATGTCGGTATTTATGGAAGCGAAAAAACTTTAGATACCTTGTTAGAAGATAACGATCGCGTGGAAATTTATCGCCCATTGACTATCTGTCCAATTGAGGCTCGGCGCATTCGAGCAGAAAAAAAACGTAAGTTAGGTCAAACAAGTAAGTTTGGGGCATAAAGATGTCTAAACACCTTGATCAGGCGCTTGAATCGGTCAAATCATTTTTAGAATACCATTCAGAGCAACAATGGATTGATACCGTTTTAGGCGATTTTAATCGTTTTCTTCAAGACCACGCTGCCTGTGAGCGTAAAGCCTCTGCGATGGCAAATTCTACGGCTGCTTCAGCTCAGGATAAACCATTGCTAGTTGAAAAAATGATTGATTTAGCTATCGAAGAGATGTATCACTTTAAGCAAGTTGTTAAATTACTTCACGACAAAGGGTTAACTTTAGCGCCAGATGAAAAAGACCCGTATATCCATGGGCTTCGAAAATATATGCGCAATGATATATCAGGTTTTTTGCTTGTCGATAAATTACTTATTGCAGCAATTGTTGAGGCAAGAGGCGTTGAACGTTTTGGTGAGATTGCCCGTAATCTCCCAGAAGGGAAATTGAAAGATTTCTATATTGGTATTACCGTTTCTGAATCAAAACATTATCAATTATTCATTGATCTGGCAAAAGAATATTATCCTGCTGATATTGTAGATAAACGTTTTCAGGATTGGGTTCAATATGATGCAGAGGTCATGAGAAAAGTGCCAGTAAGGTCACGGTTACACTAAAACTTAACTGATTCCTGGCATAGCTATTTTCAGGATATTTGCTTTAATATAACGTACTATTTGCGCTATTTTCTGTTACGACCATGAATCATATAGACTACCAGCTTATTAATACACCTTTTAGTGATGTTCATCAGGCAAGCTCACCGCCAATATATCAGACAGTGACACATAATGTTGATATAGAAGGTGATGAACATAACCAGTATTTATATTCTCGCTTAGCGAATCCAACCACAGATATATTATCAAAACAGCTAGCATTACTGGATGAAGCTCAGTATTGCTTTCCTGTTTCAAGTGGTTTAACTGCAATCAATATTGTTTTTTCAATACTAAAAGAAAATGAAACCATTGTAATTGGTAATGATATATATGGCGGAACAGATACTATTATTGAGTATTATAAAAAATATAAAAACCTTAACGTCATTACAGTTGATACCACGGATTTGACTGAGGTTGAAAAAGTGTTGAATCAAAACACGGTTAGATTCTTATGGCTAGAAACACCAAGTAACCCATTACAATTAATTTCAGACATAAAATCTATCAGTGACATTACTCATAGTTATAATAGTTTGTTGGTTGTGGATAACTCATTTCTATCCAGCTATTTACAAAAACCTTTAAATTTTGGCGCAGACATTGCTGTTCAGTCTTTAACGAAACATATTGGTGGCTTTAGTGATGTTATAGGTGGAAGTATTGCCACTAATGATAAAAAAATAGCGCATCAAATAAAACAATTAGTCATTAACGATGGTTCTTTAATCTCGCCACATAGTGCCTGGTTATTTTTAAGGTCATTAAAAACGTTAGGTTTGCGAATTCGACAACAACAAGCATCTGCAGAAATTATGGCTGATTATTTAAGTCATCATAACTTGATTAAGCAGTGTTATTACCCAGGGATTGATTGCAGTTATAAAAATATCCATTTAAGTCAAGCCAGTGGTTTTGGCAGTGTTATCTCATTCGTGCCTGATTCTTATGATTTGGCTTTAAAAATCATGCATAATTCAAAAGGAGTGATAAAAATTACCGCTAGTTTTGGGAGTGCATCAACGACGATTTCTATTCCTTCGCTGATGTCACATAGAAAAATATTCACAAACAAGACCAGGTTACCTCCATTTGATTCAGCGTTAATCAGGCTTTCGATTGGCATTGAGGAAACTGAGACCATTAAACAAATGCTAGATGATGTATTATCAAGTTAATATCTGACAAATGTTTGATTATACTATTTATGCAATAGAACAATTAATTTAGGTGGAAAGATGTCTATTTGGAAAACCATAGCAACCGTTGACGATTTAAATAAAAGAGGTAGGGGAACTGCATCTGATCTTATTGGGATTGTTTTTACTGAAATTGGTGATGATTATATTCGCGCAGAAATGCCGATTACAGATAAAGTGAAACAACCTATTGGTATTATGAATGGGGGTATCTCTTGTCTAATTGCAGAATCTGTGGGAAGTACTGCCGCAAATATAGCAGTAGATATCAAAAAACAATATTGTGTTGGTTTAGATATTAATACAAACCATATACGACCAGCCAGTAAAGGTAAGGTCACTGCAACTGCAAAAGCGATTCATATTGGCAGTACCACGCATGTGTGGGCGATTGAAATTCATGGTGATCATGGAAAACTTATTTCAATTAATCGATTAACCATGGCTGTGAAAAACCGAGCATAGCTATTTGTGAAATCACCACAAGTTAAATGGTTACCCTCTGGTGAGCCCTATTCTGAAAAATTCAGAGATATTTATTTTTCAAATCAGAATGGATTAGCAGAAAGTTGCTATGTTTTTCTCGAAGGGAATGACTTAACAGCTCGATTTAAAGAGAGTACAGGAATTTTTCGTATTGCAGAAACTGGGTTTGGTACAGGTTTAAATTTTCTAGCTTGTTGTCAGTTATTCAACAAAATTAATAACCCACATTTATTTTTAGATTATGTGTCCGTGGAAAAGTTTCCGTTATCTAAACCTGAATTACAACAAGCATTGTCTATCTGGTCTGAGCTAGCCTATTTGTCAGATCAGCTTATTCATTCATACCCAGAGATTTGCTATCCAGGTACGGTGCAGATTCAATTAGCAGAAAATGTTTTGTTAACGTTAATTTTTGATGACGCGGTAGGCGGCTATTCAAAGTACCAACATCATGTTAATGCATGGTTTTTAGATGGATTTGCCCCTAGCTTAAATCCAGAAATGTGGTCAGATAAATTATTTCAACAAGTTGCAAGGCTGTCATCTATTCAAGATACAACGACGACATTTTCTACCTTTACTGCTGCCTCTCAAGTTCGTAAAGAGCTATCCAGAGTGGGTTTTGAAGTTATTAAACGAAAAGGTTTTGGTAAAAAAAGAGAAATGTTATTTGGCATGTTTCAGTCCGTCGATAAATGTTATAAACATCCAATACCGCCATATAATTCGGTTCCAAGTGTACCAAAGGGTTTTGAAATCAGTAAAGTCGCCATTGTTGGTGCAGGTCTTGCTGGTTGTGCATTAGCATACGAGTTGGCCAAATATAACATTTGTTCAGATATATACGATAAAGCAGATGAGCTTGCTTCAGGCGCATCAGGTAATCCGATTGGTATTGCGCACCCATATTTGAGTATGGATTGCAATGTCTCCGATATGTTTTTCACACAAGGCTTTTTGCGACTGAAAGCATTTTTATTAAATCAAAAATACTTTGCAGATTATAAAATATGTCCAATATTCCAATTATTAGATCAAGATAATAAATATAAATTTCTGTCTCTTATACACATCTGACGCTGCCGACGA
>CAJXRW010000203.1 GCA_913060525.1 uncultured Gammaproteobacteria bacterium | reverse complement strand
GCGTCAGATGTGTATAAGAGACAGATATTAATATTTTTAGACAAGTTCCTCAAAATCGTAGAGACTACGCTCCAAGCGTGTTTCATATTGAATATTATTGTTGATTTTCTAGGCTTAACTTCACACGATTAGTATTCAAGTTATTTTATGAAAGTATATTTATGCCGCTTAACCCTGCTTTGTCTGGCAGGATGTGTTTGTATTGGCGAGGCTAGACCCGATCCTGAGTTATATGAAGGAAATGACCAGGTTAAAGTAAACCAGTCAGTAAAAACATCATCGAAAAGTCCAATTGCACAATCAAAACCAAGTAATCAATTAGTAGGAGATCCGCAACCACCTTCAGATCCATCTGCACCTGATACTACTTCTAGTTCAATTAGTTATCCCAGTGTTTATTTAGACTCTGTTTCAGAAAAAGAAGTCATTAAGATTCCAATTCATAATTTTGTTTTGGATGATGGGTTGGAATTTGATTTTATGTACTATCAAAATGTTTCTAATAGAGTAAGCCCGTTTAGTTTCACCCCGCCATATAGAGCGTCAGGCTATCCACCTCAAAAGTTAATTGTACCTGACTTAAAAGGTGGGTTTAATGAAGTTTATGCAAATAGTGGTTTCATTGGTTCAGAAGGTTTTTCAGCACAACATTTATATACCCCAAAGTCACCAAGCCATGATGGTGATTATTGGCCAAGCCAGTATACAGTCTATTTTCCGAGTGGGGTTAAATACAAACTAAAGATTGATTACCATTTAAAAACAGCAAACATTAGCATTGAAAGTCCACATGGATTGTCTAGTGTTACTTACGGTAGAAATTTGGAATATAACATTACTAGTGTATTAAAATTGAGTAATGGATATACAGTAAATTTAACTTATAACTATGTAGGTGGTCAGTGTATTCAATGGCGAATTGAAAATAAACTTAGACAATGTCTTAAATATGCACCTACTTCTACCATTTTTTCTAAAGCAGAAGATAATCATAACGCAACTTGGCAGGTTAATAAGCAAAAAGGAATTCTTCGTCCAGACGGCTTACCATTAACCCACCCGAATGGACAGAAGTATACCTTTGCGAATAATAAGCTCAGTTACGCTGGGGTTGATGTTGCTTATCCTTACTCAGTAAGTGTTTCTAAGTCAGGTAATACAACGACAGTGACACAAGCTGATGGGTCAAAATGGATTTATACCATGTTGCCAGATAGTAGTCCTGGTGTTGCCGTAAAAAACCAAAAAGGACTGTATAGCAAATTAGTCAAACAAACGGCTGCGGGCGAGGTATTATACGAAGAGGATAATGAGTGGGTAATTCGCAATAAAATTGTCCCCGTATTGGCAAAACAAACCATTCATCAAGATGGGGTAACGACGATTACCCAGAATGAAAACTTCAATGCATTCATGTATCCAGAAACGGTTTATCATACTGCCTCTGATGGCAGCATAACGACCACTAAGACAACTTACTTTGTATTAGATAAGCCAGATAAAGAATGGCATATGGTTAAGCCTGAAACCATTACTATTATCCAGGACAAGAATAAAGGTAAAGTGCTTAGTAAAGTTGTGAATGTCTACGATAATGAAGATGGGACTTTACAATCTAGTACGGTTAATGGTGTTAAAACCACTTATACCTATGATACTAAATACAACATTGCATCAATAACCAATGCAGTTGGCGATTCCTGGAAATATGAAGATTATGATTCTGGCAGGCCACAGCGTGTCATTGATCCAGAAGGGAACATTACCAAATACACCTATAACTACTTAGGTAATGTTACCAGTAAGACTGATGCGCTCGGATATACGACAAGCTATAAATATAACTTAATGGGGTATCTAACAGAAATTACTCCCCCAGAAGGAAATTCAACCACGATTACATATAGCAATGATGATCGAACTGTTACCCATAAAAGAGGGGATTACACCAAAGTTGTCAACCATGATGCGCTGGGTAATGTGCTGAATATTACTGAGAGTAATGGTGACAAATCCGATAACGTGGTGATTAAGCATGAAACGGATCCTGTAACCAATCAATCCTTTGTGAGTTATCCCGCACGCTCACTTTCACAAGCCAAATTAGGTACCGTTGAAACTAAAGATATTTTAGGTCGCCCAGTCAAACGATTGGAAAATACCACTTGGCAAGCAGGGGAGTAATCACATGAAAAAAATAATCTCTATTTTAACTGTATTAAGTTGCACCCTAGCTTCTATATCTCAAGCAGAGGTTTATGAATGGAAAGCAACTTATGGTTCAGATCAAAAACATCATCATGTACAAAAAGTTGTAACCAAACCGAATGGGAGTGAGGTTACTACCTTAACAACAGTGGGACTTCATAAACCCTTGATTTATCAAGTGAACACTGGAGAAGGACTTCGGAACCAATCAGATATTAATCCAATAGGCCTGATACAGTCTATATCACAAGGTGGCTTATCACATACCTACCAATATAATGAACATAATTGGTTAGTGACTAATGTCTCTCCAGAACTGGGTAAAACCCATCATACCTATTATGCAGATGGTAAGAAGAAAAGCTTACAAACCGAAAATAGCTCAATGGTTAATTTTACCTATAATAAAAATGGTCAGTTAACCAAGGCAACTTATAACGCTTCAGCAGAAGGAACTATCCCTAAAGCAGATACCATTAACCGAACTTACGACGCTGATAATAAATTGCTTACGGTTAATAATGGTATAGCTGGGTATCACTATACCTATGATGTTAATAGTAATTTAACCTCAGCTACGTATCATTATGCAGGCAATGATTATGTGTTTAATTACACGTATGACGCAAATAATCATCTAAAAAGCATGACTTATCCTGATGGCGTAGCTTATGAGTATACGCCTAATGCTTATGGCCAACAGACGGAAGTAACCAGAAGTGACCATGGCCATCAAGATAATATCATAAAAAATATTCAATACAGTGTTTTTCAAGGTATTCAGTCTTATCAAATGGGGAATGCTTTTGTTGAAAATAAACAAGATAGCATGGGGCGAATTACGGAGGTTATTTCAGGTAAAGGGAAACCAAGTAACCCAAGCAAGAAGTATGTTGATTTCAAGTATGAATATGATGGTTTGAATAATGTTTTATCGATAGAGGATTTAGCTGATAAAGCGGATAACAAATACAATAATTATTACAAATGTAACTATGGGAAAGAGCAGACAATTAGTTGTAATTATGATAACCATCCAGTATTCACTAAAAATACTTTATCTCAATGCCCGAATGAGAAAAATGGTCTGTGTCGTAAGGAGTTTTCTCTAAAGAAGGATATTTTCTTTATCAGAGGACTTTACTCAACAAAAATAAGCCTTCCTGGTTTGATGGATAATCAGGTTGAAGCAAACTTCACACTTTCTTCAACATCCAAAGATGTGGTGTGTTTACCTAGTTTACCTGATAAAACTGAATTGCTGACTAATGCACAGAACTCATCATATAAACGGTTGCCATTTACTAGTAAGCATCTAGTCAAGAATAACAAGGTGTTTTTTACAAGATGTATGCCAGAATACGCTAATCTAAACTTGAAACTAACTGTTTCATACCCAAAGGAATATGCAGGTAATATCAAGGCTAACTTTATAAATCAATGTTCAAAAGAAGAGCAGAAGTTATTAAATGGATGTTATACATTGGGTAGAAAAATCTGTACCCAAAACTCAGCAACTAAAAAAATTAATGGGATAGCCGTTTATCAACCATGTTGGCAGGAGTCTGAGCAATATTATTGCTCACCTAAGGTTGCAAATACTTGTCCAGTTCAAGGTGAAGATTGTTCCTATGTTTCACAGAAATGCTCACTAGAAATCGGAGGTAAGTGTATAGAAGGTGAAAAGACCTACGCTTGTGGCGACAAAAAATATGCAATGTTTAATTATGACAAAGCTAACCGCCTAATAACAGCAAATGGTCCATGGGGCAAAGGAAGTTATCAGTACGATAACTTAAATAACATTACCCATTACACCTTGGGAGAAACAGAGCAAAACTATAACTATGATAAAAAGAACAATCTATTAACAGAACTAATAGGTACCCAGCAAAAAACCTTTACCTATGATGCAAATGGCAATGTTATAGGCGATGGTAAGCTCAGCTATGTGTATGATGCAGCAAATCAATTAATTAAAGTCACTGGTAAGAATGAGCAAAACGAAAGCTTAGAGATTGATTATCAATACGATGCATTAGGGCATGTGGTCAGTTACCAGCAAACGGTTAATGGTAAACAACAAAAACCTATCTTTACCATTTATGACAGCAACGGGAACTTATTATATTTAGAAAATCCAAATAAGAAAGAAGTAAAAGAATACTTGTATGTATCAGGTAAGCAAGTTGCAACTGTTAAGCATCCAATTAACAGCATTAAAACCTTAACACCTGAATATTCGGTCATTAACCCTTTAGGTTCACCTATTGCTTTAATTGATGATAAAGGCAACCAAGTTTGGAAAAGAGAATACCAGCCATACGGTAAAGAGTTAAAGAATCAAGACCACAATATTAACCATACCAGTTTTACGGGTAAACGTTTATATGGCGAGATGGATCTGATTGATATGAATGCCAGATTCTATGATCCGATATCAGGCAGGTTCATGGGCTATGATCCTGCGCCCGTTACCCCAGGGAATGTGTTTAGTTTTACCCGTTATGCTTATGCGAATAATAATCCTTATGCCTATATTGATCCAACTGGTATGTGGTCCTGGGGAGGAGCCTGGCACAGTGTTTCTAGTTTTGGTCATGCTGCATTAGGTCATGCGGAATCTTTTTCTGCGGGTGCTATTGAGGGTTTTTCTACTCTGGAAAGAGGGTATAATAAACATTATGAAACAGCACATGTATTGCTGTCTCTTATACACATCTCCGAGCCCACGAGACAGGCAGAAAT
>CAJXRW010000202.1 GCA_913060525.1 uncultured Gammaproteobacteria bacterium | reverse complement strand
CGAGATTTCTGCCTGTCTCGTGGGCTCGGAGATGTGTATAAGAGACAGAAGCAATACAGTATGATCAATTGGCAACATATAAAACAAGAGCTAGAGTCTATCAATCTAGGCCTATCTAAAATAGAAACCTCAAAACACTCTAGCTATAACTGGGCAGAAAAAACCGAAACTATTCTGGAAAATCAGGCATATCAGTTATTAAGATATCGTATTGATGCCAAAGGCAAGAGAGCAGTCTTACTGGTATACTCATGGGTGAATAGCCCTGATATTTTAGATTTTAATGAGGAAACATCTCTGGTAAATATCTACAAAGACTTAGGTTTCGATGTTTTTTTAATTAAATGGCAATTAACTGACTTGGATAAAGATAGATTAAGTGTTGAGCCATATTATACTGCGTATATTGCTCAAGCGATTCAGGTGATTAAAGATAAGGGTTTTGCTGAATGTCATCTTAGTGGGATTTGCCAAGGTGGCGCCTTTGCCTTAGCTTATGCTGCTTTATACCCCAATACTGTTTCATCCGTCATTTTAATGATGGCACCAATTGACCACAGTGACAAAACAACTTTGTTGTATAAATTATCACAAAAATTAATGGCTATGATGGGCGCTCAACACACGATACCCGGCATATACTTGCAATGTTTCTTTTCTATGCTAAAACCAAGCCAGTACTATTTGGGCAGGGTGATTGATGCAGCATCCAGAAAACATATTAAAGAATATAAAATTATTGAAGCTTGGTTAAATAAAACGCCTGATATGCCAACACAGCTATTAAAAAGCTATGTTCAATATTTTGTGGAAGAGAACGCTTTAATATCAGGCGAAATTAATGTTGCTGATATCACCTGTCCGGTTATAAATATCTATGCAAAACATGACCGTTTAGTACCGCCTCGGTCATCAATAGTAATCGCTAAATTATTACGATGCCAATATTTATCATGTGAAATAGAAGGTGGACATTTATCCATTTTATCTGATCAACAGCAACAAGCTATTGTTAAAAAATTTATGCAAAATAGTTTTTTAGGTGCTCAATAATTTCTGTTAATGTTAGAGTTTGTTGGTCAATATATTCTTTTAGAAATTTAACACCATATTTTTCATTTTGAATTTCTTCGTCACCAATAACAATGGCTATTTTTGCATTCAGTTTATCTGCACGTTTAAATTGAGATTTAAATCCCAGTTGAACAGGATTAACATATATTTTCAGGTTGGAAAGCTCAGTGCGTATGGCTTCAGCTATGTGTAATCCTTTCCATACAGCTTTTTCACCCGATGAAATAATGCAAATATCAGAGTGTTCTTCTTGGGCTGGAATCCTATTTGTAGATTCCAATAATAACAGTAGTCGTTCAAGACCCATGGCTAAACCCAATGCAGGTGTATTACTACCACCTAGTTGTTCTGTTAGGGCATCATAACGTCCACCCGCACAAATAGTATCCTGGGCACCAAGCAGGTTAGTTTTCCATTCAAATACAGTGTGGGTATAATAGTCTATACCCCTAACTAAGTGTTTGTTAATTTTGTATGGGATATTTTGAGCGCTTAAAAAATCACATAATTGCTCGAAATTATCTTGAGATGTATTATCAAGATAATCATCTATTTTAGGTGCATCTAAAAGTAACTTTTGAGTCTGTTCGTTCTTTGAATCAAGTATACGCAGAGGATTCTTTATTAATCGCCGTTGGCTATCGTCATCCAATTGTTCTTTGATTGGACTAAAATGTGCTACTAAGGCTTTTGCGTAATCGGCACGCGCTTGTTGGTCGCCTAAATTATTTATCTCGAGCATAACTGAACTGCTAATACCTAATTTTTGCCATAATCGCCAAGTAAGGGTTATAAGTTCAGCCTCAATCACTGAGCCATTAATCCCGAAATATTCAATGCCTAGCTGATAAAATTGGCGGTAACGACCTTTTTGAGGACGTTCATAGCGATACATAGGACCTATATACCATACTCTCTGAGTTTGATTTTTAATTAAGCCATGTTGGATCATAGCTCTCACGCAGCCTGCAGTGCCCTCAGGTCTAAGTGTCAGTTTTTCCTGGCTTCTATCTTCAAAATCGTAGGTTTCTTTTTCAACAATATCCGTTCCATCGCCTACACCTCTATGGAATAATTCACTTTTTTCAACGATTGGTAAACGAATTTCTTGTACACCATAGTTGTTTAAAATTTCTTTGATACTATTTTCAAGATATTGCCATTGGTATGACTCAGAGGGCAAAATATCATTCATCCCTCTAATAGATTGGATTCTGTTCATTTGGTAATAGCTATGATGAATGTGTGATACATTGTATGGAGATATCCTAAATATTTCTAGCATAAATATGCACTAAGCTCGTTACTGCATTTGGTATTTAAACTTTTTAAGATTAAACTAGTAGGCAGAAAAAAACAGGACTGTATTAGTATGCGCAAAGATATTAAAAAAGTACTTTTGTTAGGGTCAGGCGGGATTCGTATCTCTCAAGCTGGGGAATTTGATTACTCAGGATCGCAAGCAATTAAAGCTCTAAAAGAAGAAGGAATTAAAGTGGTGTTGGTCAATCCTAATATTGCCACCATTCAAACTGATCCAGAAATGGCTGATGAAGTCTATTTTGAGCCTTTAGATTTACCTCACGTTACCAAGATTATTGAAAAAGAAAAACCTGGGGCTATATTATTAGGCTTTGGGGGTCAAACCGCGCTTAACTTAGGCTTGAAACTAGAAGAAAAGGGTATATTGGCGCTACATAATATTGAGGTATTAGGCACGAGTGTTGATACCATTCGTGAAGCAGAAGATAGAGGGCTATTTAAAGCTCGCCTTGATAAGATTAACGTTAATACTGCAAAGAGCATTGTCGCAACTACGGTAGCAGAAGCCTTGGCCGCAGCTAATGAAATTGGTTTTCCGTTAATGATGCGCTCAGGTTTTTCATTGGGTGGTCTTGGGTCGGGTGTTGTGCAAACACGCGAAGAGCTGGAAATGCGTGTAACAGAAACTCTAGGAGCAACCTCTCAAGTATTAATTGAAGAGTCCTTATTGGGGTGGAGCGAGTTTGAATATGAGGTTGTTCGTGACTGCGCAGGCAATGTCCTAACTGTTTGTAATATGGAAAACTTTGACCCAATGGGAATCCATACGGGTGAAAGTATTGTGGTATCACCTTCACAATCATTGACGAATGAGGAGTATCATCGACTACGCAAGATAGCGATTGATATTGCCAATGAATTTGAAATTATTGGCGAATGTAATGTCCAGTATTCGTTTAATTTAAAAACGTCAGAATATCGTGTGATAGAAATTAATCCACGTTTATCACGTTCATCTGCATTAGCCTCTAAAGCGACAGGCTATCCATTAGCGTTTGTCGCAGCAAAACTGGCGCTGGGGTATAAGTTGTTTGAATTAGAAAACAGCGTTACCAAAAAAACCTGTGCTTATTTTGAGCCAGCATTAGATTATATTGTGGTTAAAATTCCAAGATGGGATACGCATAAGCTTAAAAAAGCAGAGCGCTTTATTGGTACAGAAATGAAAAGTGTTGGGGAAGTGATGGCGATTGGTCGTTCATTCCCTGAAGCCTTGCAGAAAGCGGTTGGCATGTTGAATATCGGTGTCGCAGACTTATCAGATTACCGACAAACTATTCCTGATATTAAATATGAAATTGAAAGGGCTACCGATAGACGTATTTTTGCGCTCTATAAGTTTTTCTTACAAGGTGCGAGTGTTAAAGAAGCTCATGAGCTTTCTGGTATTGATCCTTGGTTTTTAAACCATATGCACACCATTGCAGCAATGGAAAATACGCTTATTGAAAAAGGGAATTTATCACCTACGTTGTTAAGGGCTGCTAAAAAATTAGGTTTTACTGATAAGAGTATCGCTAAATTTATGGACATGGATGAAAAAGCATTACGTGCCTGGCGGATATCACAAAAAATTACCCCTGTTGTAAAACAAATAGATACTTTGGCTGGTGAGTTTGAGGCTGAAACAAATTATTTATATATGACCTATCATGGCACGGAACATGACATAGAGCCTTCGGCTCAAAAAAGCGTTTTAGTGATTGGTTCAGGGCCATACAGTATTGGTTCATCAGTTGAGTTTGACTGGTGTGGCGTTACCACTTCACATGCGCTTAAAAAATTGGGTGAATCGCCTATTATTATTAATTCAAACCCTGAAACGGTTTCAACTGATTACGATGAGTCAGATCGACTTTACTTTGAACAATTGACTTTGGAGCGGGTGCAAGATATTGCAGACTTTGAGTCTCTCAAAGGAATTGTTGTTTCAGTTGGTGGACAAATTGCGAATAATTTAGTTATCCCACTGCATGAAGCAGGATATCCAATTTTAGGAACATCTCCAGAAAATATTAATCGTGCGGAAAATCGTGAAATATTTTCAAACTTATTGAATGATATTGGTGTTGATCAACCAGCGTGGCAGTCTGTTTCTAGTTTAGAAAAAGCCAAACAATTTGCTAAAGAGGTCGATTATCCAATATTGGTACGTCCTTCGTATGTGCTGTCTGGTGCGGCAATGAATGTCATTTATTCGGAGCAGGATTTAGAAAAATATCTTAGGGAAGCAGGTGAGATTTCGCCTGATCATCCAGTCGTCATCTCTGATTTCATACAAAATGCGAAAGAGCTAGAAATGGATGGCGTTGCGAATAAAGGTGAAATTGCCATTTTTGCGATTTCAGAACACGTAGAAAATGCGGGTGTCCACTCGGGCGATGCCACAATTGTGCTCCCACCACAGCGTTTGTATTTAGAAACAATTCGCCGTGCAAAACAAATTACTAAAAAAGTCGTTAAAGCTTTGAATATTACTGGACCATTTAATATCCAATTTATTGCTAAAGAAAATGAATTAAAGGTCATCGAATGTAATTTAAGAGCTGTCTCTTATACACATCTGACGCTGCCGACGATCTACTC
>CAJXRW010000201.1 GCA_913060525.1 uncultured Gammaproteobacteria bacterium | reverse complement strand
TCTACACAGAGTAGATCGTCGGCAGCGTCAGATGTGTATAAGAGACAGCTACATGGGTCAATATATTATTCCAGGCAGCAACCCATTAAACAATTATTGGAGCATCAATGGTCAGCAAAGTTTATTAAATTTAATTCCTTACAATTCATTACAAACTAATGCTGGCATAAATAATATTTATACTAACAAGTGGTTATCAAGCAACATTGGTATTCAACAATATTATATTACTTACAATACACCTGCTGAGCCAGATACTCAGAGCAGTTACTACCTGGTACCAAGCTGGTATATCAACATGGATTTAACCACTGAAGGTGGGTTTTGGCATAAGGGATTCAATATCAGCAACTTTTTACAAGGCACTTTAGAAAACCCCCTTTCTAGCAGTACCTTTCTGAGAAACCTAACCCAGATACAATTTAGCTGGCCCCTCATGCCAGAGTGGAATCGGTTTATTTTTTCAGCCAATATTGGCTTTTTAGAATTCGCAGAAGCCCAAAATGTGGCACCGCAATTCCGCTTTTATGCAGGCGGCGTTGGTAACTTGCTTGGATACGGGTACTTAAGCCAAGGCCCAACAAACAGTCAAGGTCAGCTTGTTGGTGGTAATTACCTGGGTACGGTTTCTGCAGGCTTACAACAACGTGTCTACGGAAATTTTAGTGTACTCGGATATTACAATATGGGTAATGCGACAGATAGCATCACCTTTGATGATGTTCCAATTTTACGCGCCGTTGGCGGGGGTGTTGGTTATGAAACACCACTTGGTTCAATACAAGCCTATTTAACACGAACTTTGAATAAAAATGACCGTCATTGGCGATTTGATTTTAGCTTGGGAGTGATGTTGTAATGTTTATTGTTGATCATGCCAAACTGGTAGGAAAAAGACACAAAACCTTATTTATTTTCTTGGCGATCTTATTATCATTCATTATTTCACTGTACCTGTTATTATTTACCCAAAAGGGATTCAAATTTACCCTAACCAGCCTCCATCCTATTTTAAAATCAGTGGATGTTACCTACGAAACTGAGGGGATTCGTGGCAACATTCTTTCGTTTCATCTACCTAATTTATTTATCCATACAGATGATGTTGATATCGCAATTGAAGAAATCGATATCTCAACCAACCCATTTAAAATTGTATTGACAGAAATCGGTGTAAATTCTTTAACGGTTGGAAAGCTCGATATAACAATTAATAATTCAGATACAAATGATAATGAAAACAAAGAAGATGATGGTCCGAATAAGTCCGTTTTTCCATTAACGTTAATTGGTTACAACGCTCAAATCAATTCTATTAATGTTATTATAGATGATGCCTCAATTGTCACTGCAAGCAATCTTATTGCAAAACAAGTCAGCATCATTAACGATACCTTGCAATTTTCTGGTGTATCAGGTGCACTTTATGATCAGACCATTATGTTTGATCAGTCAAAAGGTGACCTTTCTTTCAAACCACCTTTTGTCATGCATAGTTCACTCAACTGGACGTTACACAACGAAAATATATTAGCCAGCAAATTAACCAGCCAACTTGATGGTCCATTGACAGCAACCTTTAAAGTCAAAACAATGGGAAACATTGAAACTTATCTAAGTCGTATTGGCACAATTGAGCTAGATATTGTTACCAACATAAATAAAGACTATCTGCTTAACGACATTCAAAGTTTGTCATTCGACCAAAATCTACTTTCGGGGGACATTGTACTTGATTACAAAAATAGTAATACATTATTTTACAACGTGAATATCGAGGGTAAATATTATACGGAATCGTTATCTGATATCATTGCGTATCAACTTGATTTTCAAGCCGTAGATGAAAACGATTTAGCGACGCAACATCATCGGTTTTATTTACAAAACTGTGATCTGAACATAAATACCACGGCCTCTGAATGCCAACTTGAATTCGAGTACAATATAAACAAATTAAGCATAAATACGTTCACCATCACGAATAACACCCGTAATGACAATATTGTTATTTACGGGGATGTATTACCCAACCCGAATCTGAATTGGCAAATCAATATTGATCAAATCGGTTATTATTTAACACAAATAAGTGGTGATATACGGTCACGCGGTAGTATTAACCATACCTGGGCGCAACCCCTGTTTTCTACTCATACACTAATTGATGATATTGAATACAACCAAACTGAACTCCCTAAAGTTTTATTAGATGCCAGCTTTAACCAAACCAGCCAGGACATCCAGGTTACTCTTTCTTCTCCACAAATCAAATTTTACACTAAAGTTAAAGCAAACTGGTTGACGAATAATCGTTGGCAAGCCGCATTTTTAGACACACAGCTACACGTTAATAAAAGTTATTGGTACATATTAGGGCAGCCGCAACTTACTTTATCCGCAGATAAATTTGACCTGACCAATTTTTGTTTGACTAGTACCGCATCACATGCTTGCATCTCTATGTTGCTTATACCTGGTGATTATATGTTTAAATCTGATATTGATATCTACCACCAAACCTTAAGCCAAATGCTTCCCAACTTCCAAACCACGAGTGATCTACAAACAGGATTCTATTTCAATACACAAAAACATGTGGGCACCTCATTACGTTATTTAGTCAACCTAACGCCAGGTGAAATTGAACTGGTCAACATTAATCAATTAGAAAAAAAATTAGAGCTAGGTTCAAACAAAAAAGATGCTGGTATTATCAAAATTTATAAGGCAAAAAGCCAGGGTGTGATGGAAAATGGTTCATTAAGCTCAGATACCCAGTTGTCATTTAATAAAAATAGCTTTATTAATTTTGAATTAAAAGCAATTAACCTAACCGCAAACAATATATCAGACGCCTACATTGACGCATCTCTGTCCGCAGAAATAAATGGGCTAGAATTCTTAAGCTACGTGTTAAAACTCCCTATTAATATAGATGGAATTGTTAATGCTGATTTTAAATTAATGGGCTCAGGCAGTAATACTACTTTTTCTGGTCAGGCAAATGCGACCAACCTCAACCTTGATTTAATCCCACTTGGCATACAAGCAAATAATGGCACCATTAACGTGAATGCCACCAGCCCATTAAACCTTGAAATTAGCAGTGACATTGATATCAGTAACTCAAAATTACTAACACACACTAACTTTGCCTATGACTTACCTAATAATAACTTCACGGTTGACTCAACTATTAAAGCAGAAAAAGCAAAATTAGTTGAATTACCACAACTACAAATGACCGTCTCGCCTGCTTTAAACATTAAAAAAAGAAATGGGCCACTTAAAGTAACGGGGGACATCATTATTAACCAGGCAGATATATACGCTGAAGATTTTAATAGCACTGCCAATGCAAATAATTTCAGCTCGGATATTGTCTTTGTTAATAATCGAGATCAAATCATACAACAAAATGTTAGTTTGCCCATATTCTCAGAAATAATGATTGATTTAGGTGAAAACACAGTCTTATATGGATATGGTTTTCATAGTTATTTAACTGGTAAATTAAAAATATTCTCCTCTCCTAATCAATTAACCACAGCCTATGGGAACATTGGCTTTAAAGATGGGGTGTATCAAAATTATGGCAAACGCTTTACTGTCGAGGACAAATCTAACCTGAACTATAATTACTCCCCTATTACAAACCCGAATTTAGACATTACTGCAATGTATCATTTACCCCCTGACATTATGTTATCAACTACCGCACCCTCGCAAATTGGCATTAAAGTTCAAGGTACTGCTGAAAATCCCAAGCTAACCCTCTTTTCTAACCCTAGCATGTCGCAATCGAATATATTAGCCTATATTGTGATTGGACATCCTCTACAAGGTGATGCCAGCCAGCAGAACTCAAACGCCATGCAGTCGGCAGCACTTGCTTTTGCCTTAAATGGTGGCAGCCAATCTGTGCTTAAAGACATACAAGAAACCTTGGGTATCAATGATTTATCTTTTGGTACCATGAATGCGGTCCCCATGATGAGTGACCAATTGACAAATACGAATAGTCAGAATGATCAAAATAACCAATCGCAAACTGCTTTGTTTATTGGGAAATCTATCACATCAAAGTTTTATGTCAGTTATGGGATTTCTATATTCACGGGTCAACAGGAAATTGATACAGTTTATAAGCTTAATGAAAACTGGTCAATTCGCACTGATTACACCACGCTAGATACAGGTGCGGATTTAATTTTTCAGATTACACCTTAGAATGAGTTTACTTATCTTTCCAATGCTCAAGAATATTAGCTTGGTATCAATTATTCTCCACCACGAACTGGCCAAACATAATATGCATTACCCTGACTATCATTTGCAATACCACCATCTGTCATATGAACTCGCCAAGTTGTTTCATTTGGTGCACTTGCCTTAACCGTACTTGACCAATAATGATACTGTGTAACACTTCCACCATCACTACCAGTGAACCCCTGACTTGTTAAATAATCTGCGGGGCCTAAAGCATCACCATAATCCACTAAACTACGTAACTCATTGATTGTAGGTAATCGCCAATTACTGTAACCACATAAGCCACCATTATTGTAGGCATTTACAGCAGCAATAGCCTGTTGAGCTTGCGGCTGACCCGAGTCACAATTAGGACTTGGAGGATTAGTACAATAATCCAGTTTAGATTTGCCTGATTGCCCATATAAATCGGTAATGCTCAAGACTTCGTCATTACCATTTACTGTCCAAATAATATTCGCACTCTTTGACCACATTAACCCAGTCAGGTTATCCTTAACACAGTCTTCTGTAGATCCTGAGCCAATAATAAATCGCTTGGGATTATTGTTCTGATCATCTGGCCATTCCACACCAATGCTATTATTGTTAATCGTCGTATCAGGATTTGCTACTTGGGGTATATAAGCAATATATTCTGCATAACTCAAATGAAAGCTTAACGAGCATAGAACTGTCTCTTATACACATCTGACGCTGCCGACGATCTACTCTGTGT
>CAJXRW010000200.1 GCA_913060525.1 uncultured Gammaproteobacteria bacterium | reverse complement strand
GCCTGTCTCGTGGGCTCGGAGATGTGTATAAGAGACAGATAGAAATAATGTCAATATCATCTGACATGTTGGAAAAGAAAATTTTAGCACTAGAAAGATCCTTACTAACCTTAACTCCAGTAATCGAAACCCATTTAAGTCTTGGGTCTCTTATTTCTCGCGATAATACTTTAGTTACCGTCTTTTGTATTTCATCAGATACGCGATGCATGCGGGCAGTATTCGCCAAAGCTATATCTCCCTTTTCACTTCATAGGTTTCAAATACCTCAATTTGATCTCCAGGTTTAACATCATTGTAATTTTTAACCCCAATACCACATTCAGTGTCTTTTTTAACCTCTAGAACATCATCCTTGAAGCGCCTCAATGATTCCAATTTACCTTCATAAACAACCACTTGGTCTCTCAAAACACGAATTGGGTTGTTCTTTTTGATCACACCTTCAACAACCATACAGCCTGCGATGGCACCCAACCTGGATGAACGGAAGACATCACGTACATCAGCTATACCAATTATTTTTTCTCTAATCTCTGGAGATAACAACCCTTCCATTGCTTGTTTAACATCATCGATCAAGTCATAAATAATACTATAGTATCTTATTTCAACACCTTCTTGTTCTGCAAGTTTTTTAGCGGTACTATCTGCACGCACATTAAATCCAAATATGATTGCTTGTGAAGCCGAGGCTAACGTTACGTCAGAAGACGTAATCGCCCCAATACCGCTAGAAAGAATATTCACTTTAACATGTTCACCTGATAATTTAAGCAACGAGTCACATATTGCCTCAACAGACCCTTGAACATCTGCTCTTACAATTAGTGTTAATGTTTTTTGTTCACCGCTTTCACTCATACTATCAAATAAATTTGATAGCATAGCCGTTTGCTGTTTAGACAACTTATCTTGGCGCATCTTATCTTGTCTGAAAGTAGCAACTTCCTTAGCTTTCTTTTCATCACTGACAACGACAAATTCATCACCAGCACTAGGCACACCAGATAAACCAACAACTTCAACTGGAGAAGATGGACCAGCAGATTTGACTACTTGACCTTTATCATTCGTGATGCTTCTAACTCGACCTAATTCAAGACCAGCGATTAACATATCACCTTTATTTAAAGTGCCGCTCTGTACTAATACAGTAGCAACTGGCCCACGACCTTTTTCTAGTTTAGCTTCAACAACAACACCAGTCGCATTCCCTTCAGCAACCGCCTGTAATTCTAACACCTCAGATTGAAGCAAAATATTTTCTAGAAGCGTGTCAACACCCTCACCAGTTTTTGCGGAGACATGTGTAAAAATAACATCTCCACCCCAATCCTCTGGAATAACATTATGCTGTGAAAGTTCATTTTTAACACGATCTGGATCAGCCTCTTCTTTATCAATCTTATTAACAGCAACAATCATAGGAACCCCAGCCGCCTTTGTATGCTGAATTGCCTCGACTGTTTGCGGCATTACACCATCATCAGCTGCAACAACCAATATGACAATATCTGTACAGCTAGCACCACGTGAACGCATCGATGTAAATGCCTCATGACCAGGAGTATCTAAAAAGGTAATTTCCCCATGCTCAGTTTCCACAGAGTAGGCACCAATGTGCTGAGTAATCCCACCAGCTTCTCCTGAAGTAACATTTGCTTTACGGATATAGTCAAGCAATGAAGTTTTACCATGATCAACATGTCCCATTATTGTTACAACAGGAGCCCTTGACACAGTATCGATATTTGAGCGGTCTACAATAATTTCATCTTCAATTGCATCAAACTTAGTAAGCTTATATTCATACCCCATTTCTTCTAACACTAAAATGGCTGTTTCTTGATCAATAGTTTGATTTTGAGTCACCATTATCCCAAGTTTCATTAAATATTTTACTAACTCAACTGACTTAACCGCCATTCTAAGCGCCAAGTCATTCACAGTGATTTCTTCTGGCAAGTCGATAACCTTTAATACAGGCGCGACAGGTCGATTAAATTTCTGAACTTTAATTTTATTAATATTTATTTTTCGATCAAGCTGTTTTTTCTCTAGTACTTTAGCAGCACGTTTTTCTTTGAGTTCATCTTCATCTAAGTCAGCATCATCGATGAGTTGTATTTCTTTTAGCGTTCTTTTTTTCTTACCTTTTGCGCGCTTAACTTTTTTAACTTCTTCAAGCTTTTTAATATCATCGTCATCCAGATCGTCTTCAATCTGTTTTTTATGATGCGATTTTTTATGGTCACTATGCTTTTTCTCAGCTTTATTTTCTTCTGATTCTTGGAGCTTTTTATCTTCTTCTTGAACGGATAACGGAATATTTGAAGGCAATTCAAAATCCTGCTCTTTACTACCTACCTCTGAAGCGATTGGTGCATCCAATATTTCATCAGATTTAATCAGCGCATGAGCTTTTTCTGGTGATTCAGGATTTTTCTCAACCTCTTTAACATTTTTTTCCAACTTATCAATATTAGTTTCAATTGGTATATTCGATGGGATTTCAACATCCTTGGAATATTTTACTTCTTCTTTAGCATCTACAGTTGACGGTTCTTTCTTAAGTGAAATCTTTTTCTTTCTTACTTCGATATTAACTTTAGATGATTGTCCGGTAAGCTGAACGGAGCTTGTTGGCTTTTTCAAACTCACCTTTTTAGGTGTTTGTCCACCGCTCTGAATATGCGCTAATAGCTTATTCTTCTCATCATCTGATATTAAATCATCACTAGATTTTTTATTGATGCCAGCCGCTTTTAATCGTTCCAAGAGCACAGTATCTGTAACGCCGACGATTTTTGCTAATTGTTTTATAGTAGTATTAGACATTTTTTCGTCTCCTATTTTATTTCTCTTCTTGTGAGAACCAAGGCGCTCTGGCTCTTAGAATAATTTCACCAATAGCCTCAGCATCAGCGTCAACAATATCAAGAATATCATCAACTGATTGTTCAGCTAAATCTTCTTGCGTAAGAATACCGTTTTCAGCCAATATATCCGCAAATTCTTCTGTCATACCTTCAAGCGCCAAAAGATCTTCTGCAGGACGCTTATCATTTAATAATGCTTGCGTCAATAAAGCTGTTTTTGCTCTTTCTTGTAATTCTTGTACAATTTCTAAGTCAAATCCTTCAATTTTAGACATTTCATCAGGATCAACATATGCCACTTCATCTAACGATGTAAAACCTTCTTCAACTAAAACTTCAGCTATATCATTCTCAACATCTAATGTAGAAACGAACAACCCAACTATTTTTCTTAGCTCTGCCTGTTTATTCTCTTCAGCCTTAGACTCAGGCATTATGTTTAATACCCATCCTGTTAATTCGGATGCGAGCTTAACATTCTGACCATTCTTCCCTATTGCTATAGACAACTGATCCTCTTTGATAGCTAAATCCATATAACCCTGGTCTTCATCCTGAATCACTGAAACTACCTCAGCAGGAGAAATTGCATTAATAACGTATTGAGCAGGATTCTCATCCCACAAAACAATATCGATTCTTTCACCATTTAATTCATTAATAATAGCCTGTACACGTGAACCTCTCATACCAACACAGGCACCAACAGGGTCTATTCGTTTATCATTTGATTTAACTGCAACTTTAGAACGAGACCCAGGCTCACGAGCTATATTCACTATCTCCATTTCTTGTTCTGCAATTTCAGGAACCTCAAGCTCAAATAATGCAAGCAACATTTGTTTATCAGTACGACTTAATATCAAGTTATGCCCTTTTGTATCTGGGTCAATTTTAATAAGGCAAACCCGAATTTTATCATTAATCCTAAAAATTTCTTTTGGTATAAGTTCTGATCGTGGCAACAGACCTTCTGCATTATCACCCAGATCAATAATTAAAAACTCTCTTGTCACTCGCTTAACTTCACCAAAAAGAATTTTTCCAAGCTTGCTTTTAAATTTCAGCATACTTTTTTTGCGTTCAGCCTCTCTAACTTTAGCAACAATAACTTGTTTAGCAGCTTGAGCAGCAATTCTCCCAAACTCTGCTGCTTCAATTTCTTGTGTTATTACATCACCTACTTTTACATCATACCCCTTTTCTTGGGCAACATCGACATACATTTCTATTTCTGTATTTTCAACAAGGATGTCTTCATCAACAACCGTCCACACTCGTTGAGCACGATAGTCACCTGTGTTTCTGTCAATAGAAACTTTCACATCCATATCCTTCCCATACTTTTTACAGGTAGCTATAGCCAATGCTTCTTCCATTGCAGCAAAAATTATATTTTTTTCAACATTTTTTTCATTTGCAACCGATTCGATCACTAATAATAAATCTTTACTCATCAAAAATTCTCCATAACTACCAGTTATATGATAAGGTCATTTTATCAATATTATTGAACTCTACAACCAAAGGTTGGTTATCAAAATTAAATTTCAATTGATCAGCAGCTAGATCAACCGAGTCCAACAATGCCTTAAAATTTCTTCGACCGTTAATTGGATCCAACAATTTCACCTTAAAACTACTTCCTTCCCTTCCAACACATTGCCCAATATTAAAGATGCGTCTATTAACACCAGGAGAGGACACTTCTAATGTATATCTGGATGGCATAACATCTTCTATGTCGAGAAAAATGCTAATCTGTTTGCCTACATCCTTGCATTCATCCAAGGTAATGCCATCAGGTTTATCAATAAATATTTGTAGGACCTTGGTATCTTTAAGGCCCTGTTGAGTTTCTATACCCCAAAAGAGGCAATCTAACAACTCAATCTGCTCTTTTATTTTTTCAACTAAGTCACTATTAAGCATACTTTTTCCAGATACAAAAAAAGGACCATCTGGTCCCTTTACATTAAGCAATAAAATGTGAATTGGTAGCGGGGGCTGGATTTGAACCAACGACCTTCGGGTTATGAGCCCGACGAGCTACCAAGCTGCTCCACCCCGCATCAACTGTGCAACATATTACATTTATCTAAAATAAATAGCAAGCATTAATATTC
>CAJXRW010000199.1 GCA_913060525.1 uncultured Gammaproteobacteria bacterium | reverse complement strand
CTACACAGAGTAGATCGTCGGCAGCGTCAGATGTGTATAAGAGACAGGATTTAGACCTATGTGACGTGCACGAAATAAATCCTACAACTTATGGATCGCCGCGCTTTGCTCGCGATGACGGCAAATCCAAGCAACGATGTCATTGCGAACCCGTTAGGGTGAAGCAATCCAGAACGCTTTAAACAGGTAAAAATAGAAATTATTTTATGCGCATTCCTATGCAAAATAATCCATTAATCATACAAATAAAGCCAGAATATATTTATTTCCAAGTGAATTAAGATAGAGTTATTAGTAGGGTTGGGCATAAATTCTATGTGATCGCGTATGATCGAAATATTATTTATTCTATTAGCATTTGGTTTTGTGCTACTCAATGCGTTCTTCGTGATCGCCGAATTTTCTATGGTAAAATTAAGGCATTCACGCGCACAAGTTATAAAAGACAAGAAAGGTCTGCAAGGTAAAATCTTATATAAGGTTCATGATAATTTAGACACTTACCTTTCTGCCTGTCAGCTTGGTATTACGCTAGCGTCACTTGGTCTAGGTTGGATTGGTGAACCAGCTTTTGCAGCGTTATTAGAGCCGTTGTTAAAAGCTATGGGCATTATTTCAAATGAGTTGGTTACGGTTATTTCATTTGGTGTTGGCTTCTCTATTATTTCATTTTTACATATTGTCATTGGTGAACTCATGCCAAAGTCGATGGCAATCCGTCAATCAGAGAAATTTTCACTCTACACTTCCGTTCCGCTTTATATTTTTTATTGGCTTATGTTTCCCTTTATCTGGGTATTAAATACGAGTGCCAATATCTTGCTTAGCTTATTTAAGCTAAATATTGTCTCAAAAGGGGAATATGCTTATACAGCTGAAGAAATTAAATTGATATTAAAAAGCAGTCACTTGAGAGAGCCGCTAAGGGAACAGCATCGGCATATATTATTACACATGATAGAATTTTCACGCCTGCAAGCGATTGATGCCATGAGACCCTTAGATGAAATGGTCAGTCTTGATTTTGATGCAACGCTTGGGCGCAAAATTGAGATTATCCAAAAATACCTATATACCAGATATCCCGTTTATCAAACGACACCTGAGAATATTATTGGTGTTCTACACACCAAAGATATTTTGGCGAGTCTAACGCATAAAACCATACAGGATCACGAGCAAATAACTTTAAGACCAATTGTAAAAGTTTCCCATCATACGCAGGCAATTGACATCTTAAATCGGTTTCAACAGGGTAAACCTCATTTTGCGTTAGTCTACAATGGCAATCAATTAGTTGGTTTTATCACGCTTGATAATTTGTTACGTACGCTAATAGGCAAAATAAGGGATGAATTTCATTTGGTAAAAGATCATTGGATTACATTGCCAGATAAAACCTTTTTGATTAAAGGGCGTGCGCCTGTATATGCAATAGAAAAAATAATGGATGTTGATTTTTCCAATTATGCTGCTGACACCATCGCTGATTTATTAATGTTGGTATTGTCTTCCGTGCCAAAAGTTGGAGATACTTGGGAGCAGCCAGGGTTCAGTATAGAAATTACTAAAATGAAAAATAAATATATTCAAGAAGTTATTTTAAAACCTCAACAACACCAGCCCAAATAGCAGTTTTTAAAAACCACATCGGCACTAATAATAAGTGATAAATCATTTTGAGATCAGGAAAGGTTCAGTGTGACATTGGCTGCCTTTTATTTCTTTTGCAGCGTAGATGACTAAAAATGACAAGTAGCGCTGAGTGGTATTAAGTTTTGTGTTTAAAATGTACAATCCACATTCATTCAAAACCTATTTAAATTTAAGAGATAACATTAAATGAAAGGTCAATATATACCAAAAAGAAAATTTTTAGCTTTATGTTTGATTACTATCATATTGATTACTTTTTCTGTAGTCGACACATACAACACATCTATCAATGGGAATAATGCTGTCTCAGCTAGTCATGTTGCCCATTTAAATTCAGCAGAGGTTGCTGCTGGGTTCAATATTAAGCTTCACACAGCATAATACTAAATTTAAACATTATAACGAATGTCCAAGCATTATTAGAGGCATCCTTAAGTTAATTATTCAGATTGCTAGGCTTCATATTCTTTGTCATCATGCTAAGATTACATGATTAGGACTATAAATGTTGTCGTATGAGCAAATTAATTGATATCCCTGTAAAAGTTATTAGTGGTCAAAAATATACCAATGAGCAAGGCATTCATGCTGTTAAAGATGGGCAGCGTGATAAAAGAATCAATGAAATTAAAATCAAAAAACCAGATTGGTTGAAGATGAAGAAACAAGCTTCATCTGCTGAGTTTTTGAAAGTTAAAAAAATTACTTCTAAGCATCGTCTTGCTACTGTTTGTGAAGAGGCAAAATGTCCGAATATTAATGAGTGCTGGTCTCATGGCACAGCTACTATTATGTTGATGGGTGCTGTATGTACACGTGCCTGTAAATTCTGTTCGGTTGATACAGGTAATCCAAAAGGTTGGTTAGATAAAGACGAGCCAAAAAACACCGCCGAAAGTGTGCGTTTGATGAATCTGCAATATGTTGTATTAACTTCTGTTGATCGTGATGATTTAGAAGACGGTGGTGCGCAACATTATGCTGATTCAATTAATGCGATTAAAGCAATGGATCCATCTATTAAGGTCGAAGCATTAACACCTGACTTTAATGGTGTCCACGAGCATTTAGACAAGCTAATTAATACTGAGGTTGATGTGTTTGCACAAAACGTGGAAACGGTCGAGCGCTTAACGCATCCAGTTCGTGATCCTCGTGCAGGCTATTGGCAAACTTTAAATTTATTAAAATATGTGAAAGAAACTAAACCAAGCATTTTGACTAAAACGTCCATTATGGTTGGTTTAGGTGAAACGGATGAAGAGATTGAACAATTAATGGATGATTGCATAGCCTCTAAAGTCGATATTCTAACATTGGGTCAATATATGCAACCCACTAAACATCATTTAGCAATTGATCGCTTTGTTTCACCTGATCGATTTGAATATTATCGTGAACTTGGACTTTCAAAAGGATTTTTAGAAGTTGCTTCTGGGCCAATGGTGCGTTCAAGTTATCGTGCTGATCGTGTTTTTAAAAATGCTGAGGCTTGAGGGCGTTTTGGTAAGAGAATGCGCTATTACCTGCAATTTGCGCCTTGTTGTGATAAATTTGAATTATTAATCTGATGTATCCAGAATTATTAGAGACACCCTTGATCCATTTATATAAACCTGTTTATAGGCATGTATGCATAGTGATGACGATATAGATCATTTACCCTTTGGAACCATTTTGGGGTTTGCTCCTGGTAAGGTTCCTGCTTATTCTTCCGATTATAAAACTGCCAATCCAATTGAACTACCAGATCGACACTCATTTCGTAATTATATTAATGGTGTTTATATGGGTTATAAATGGCAATGTGTGGAATTTTCCAGAAGGTGGCTTTATCTAAATAAAGAAATTATTTTTGAAGATGTGGCTATGGCGTATGATATCTTCCGCTTATCAGAAGCAAAATCAGCAATTGATTCTAGTAAAAGACTGCCACTTTATTCATTTAAAAATGGTTCTCAACGTCACCCTGAAGTAGGTTCAATGTTGATTTGGGATGAAGGTGGTGAGTTTGATGTGACAGGCCATGTTGCCATTGTCACTGAGGTTTTTCCTGATCGTATTCGTATTGCTGAACAGAATTTGCATCATCAAGAATGGCAGCGAGGGGAAAATTATTCCAGAGAGCTGACAGCGCATATTAGTGATGACGGAAGTTATTGGATTCAGTGTTCATTTCATAATTCTTTCATATTAGGCTGGGTGATTCAAACAGATCAATCTGAACATGCAGAAACGCATCCAGAATTGGATAAAAGATTACTAAATATTAAAATGGCTGAAGTGAGTGATCAGTCCATCAAAAAGAAATCCTGGTTAAATTTGGCTAATCCAGATGAAGAAGCTTATGTCAAAGTCAACGGCTATCACTTGAGTAGTAATGAAGCGGACGAGAAGAAATATTTTTATATTTCCCGAGCGGCAGAAAATGAATTAAAACGAGCAACGAATGAGTTACATGCGTTATTTTTACATGCGACAGATAGGGTTTTGCAAGATGATAAGTTATTAGCAAAATTTAATTTACCCGAAAGTATTTGGCCACGTATTCACCAGTCTTGGGATAATCGTCGCAACCAGATGATAACTGGGCGTTTTGATTTTTGTATGACTGAACAGGGTATTAAACTGTATGAGTACAATGCTGATTCTGCTTCCTGTCATATGGAGTGCGGTAAAGTTCAAGGTATGTGGGCAGAACATTTTAAATGTGATGATGGTGAAGATTCAGGGGAAGATCTTTTTAGTTGTTTGGTTGATGCCTGGGCAGAAAATGAAGGTTCAGATACCATTCATATCCTGATTGATCAGGACGGTGAAGAGATTTATCACGCTTTATTTATGAAAAGTGCGATTGAAGAGGCGCTTGGTAACAAGTGTAAAATGATTAAAGGGCTGGATAGTATCCGCTGGGATAATCATGTCATTGTAGATCAAGATGGGGAACCAATTAAAAGAGTTTGGAAAACCTGGGCTTGGGAAACAGCATTAGATGAATTGCGCGAAAATATGGATGAGCCTGCATTAATTAATCACATTGCCGATGTTACGCATAAACCTCGCCTTAAAGATGTGCTATTCCAACCTGGAACTATTGTCTATGAACCGCTATGGACGCTTATTCCAAGTAATAAAGCCATCTTGCCAGTTTTATGGGATTTATTTCCTGATCATCCCTATTTATTACGCTCAGAGTTTGAATTATCTGACCAACTAAAAAAAGATGGTTATGTGAGCAAGCCTATTGCGGGTCGAGGTGGGCTTAATATTTGTGTTTATGATAATCAAACCATGTTACAAGAAACGGGTGGTCGATTTCATGAGCAAGATTATATATATCCTGTCTCTTATACACATCTCCGAGCCCACGAGACAGGCA
>CAJXRW010000198.1 GCA_913060525.1 uncultured Gammaproteobacteria bacterium | reverse complement strand
CTACACAGAGTAGATCGTCGGCAGCGTCAGATGTGTATAAGAGACAGCCATAAAGGCATATCAATTGGACAAAGGCCACAACGTTACTCAACTCTATATCAACTAAATATTGGTAAAAAAAATGCAACCATCAGTCAAGTTAGTGGAGGCTGTCAGCTCAACCAAGCAAGTACCCAGCATTATTCCCTCTCATTTACTAATAACAATGCCTGTAAATTCACAATCACAACACAAGACTTTTATACACCTCTAACGTATTCTTTTCATGTTTCAGGTAAGGGCAAAGAACAGCTGATTATCAATGTAGCACATAGCTGCTAATAAGCATATTCATGAAAAGATATGCATATCTTATCTTGTTATTTTATTTGCTCGCAAATATGGCTTTTGGTAATGATGCCTGGAATAGCAATAATGTTCCTGATCGATTTAAAAAAGCAATGCAGGCTTCCCGCAAAAGATTAGTGACTGTATTTTTTAATGGTGAATCAATTGGTGAAATAAAAATCAGCTATCATGATGGACTGGTAAAATTACTTGATGCACAGGAGTTTGTCGATAGCCTGCCAAATATTAAACAAGAATATAAACCTCAAATATTATCAAGCATAGAAAATAAAGAACTTTCTGCAAATTATAATTTATTATGTGAGCATCATCGACTGGCTGCGAAAAACTACAAAAATATCTGCAAGTATATTGAAGCAAAAGAAGCTTATATCATATTTAACCCAGCAACTGACCAATTATTTTTATTCATCAATGCCAAATTTATTAAACCAACACCTCCTCAATTGTATATTGAACAATCAAATGTTGATTTTTCTGTTATTAATGCAATATCAGGTAATTATTCTGCCGCATTACCCCAAGAACCAACAAGTTTTAACCTTTTTGGTATTCACTCCATCAGTAAAGAAAATTATAACTTTCAAGCAAGAAGTAATTATTTTACCCCTTTTGGTGAAGATGCGACCTTTCAAATAGATAACGTTCAACTTGCTCAAAGAACTCATGGCAAACTTATTCAATATGGAATGATTAGAAATATTGGTGGAAACCAGCTATTTTCTTCACAAAACTTGCTAGGCGTATCTATCGCTTCGGATTATAATTTAAATGAAGGTGGCGTTGCTTCAATTACCCCTGTGGAGTTTTTTCTCTCTGAGCCAGCAACGGTAAGAATATATGCCCAACCTCAAGGCAACCAAATATTCTCACAACAGTATTTTGTAGCGGGTAATTATACGGTCGATACACAAGATTTTCCCATTGGTTCATATAATATTGTGATTGAAACAGAAACAGCATCAAAACAAATTACACGCAACACTATGTTCTTTATTAAGTCAGAATTATTTCCAGATATAAGCACGCCAAATTTTAATATTTCTGCTGGATTCAACCAAGACAATCAATCAGGTCAGCAATTATTCCAACCCTATAACACCCAACAGCCTGTCATTATTGGCAATTATTATCATGGTCTACCACCCAACTTATCATTGGGACTTTCCGTACTTAGTATTCAAGATCAATTTGCTCTAAGCATTTCTCAATACATCTTGCTTGATGCGCTCATCATACAGTTATCTGAAGGTATTTCGAGTAATTTAGACAGGGGTATTTCCAGTATTTTTAATTTTAATGCAGACAGTCTAAGCCTTACAACGGTAATGTCATACCTAGACTCTGGGCCAAACCCGCCTGATCCAGATATCCCACCGTTATTAAGCATATCGGAAGGATTTTCATTAACGAATAGCATTAATTGGGCAACCAATTATCATGGGTTATCAGTCAACCTCACCAATAACTATTCATTCCAGCAAAATCAAAATAGCTTAGGTATTCAAGCGGGACTCCCTATTTATTCATCTAGCAATATATTGTCCTTTCTATCACTTAATGGAACGTTTACCAACCATGACCGATTAATTAGCCTGGGGATAACCTTTACAGAAAACAGTGATGTCGTAGGTTTATCCGCCACTGCCAATCAAAACCTAACCAAAGATACCAACTCTAAAAATCTTTCCGTCAATGCCACAAAACGCTTTTCACATGATGATTCTTTCAGCACTGCCAGACTGGGTACTTTTATAAACTCTGGTGAAAAACCAACAAATGTTGGTGGCTATAATTATACAGGTCAATTTGGAGACTTAGGTATTACCTCAAGCCAACAATCTGACCAATATCAAACTAACATGAATTTTAGAACGTCTTTTGGCTATGCAGGCGGTCATGTTGGTGTTGGTCAAAATGTTAATAACGGGATACTCGTCGTAGTTGAAAGTGATGAAGATATTGATTACAGCGTCAGGAGTGATACGGGAGGCTATCTAGGTGATGGTAACTCAAGCCTCAATAAAATTTATCCTGCAAGAGCGTATCAGGAGCAACGCGTTGATATTATCTCGAATGATTTATCTTCCGATGAATCACATCGTTCAGATTCATTTATGCTTTACCCTGGTAACCTTCAGCTCATTAAATTCACTTATACCAAAAAAGTTATTCTTATTACGCAGATTATGGAAGATGGACAACCTGTTTCTGGTGATCTGTTTGACCAAAAAGGCGTATATCTACAAACTATTGCTGGTGGCTCAGTCAACGCGGCAATACCGGTTAAATCAACACAGCTTTATGTTATTAAAAAAGATAAAAACCGCTGTAATATTAACTTACCAAAAATCACAGATGAAAAAGAATATGTTTGGTTTTCAGGCCTTAACTGCCACGCTGTTGATATAACGGAAAATAAAGAGGAATAATTCTCCTCTTGAGAGGAGTACCCGCCAGGGGGAGATGTGGCAGCACTCTTGAGAGTTAGACTTATAATAATGGCATTGTAACTATTCACCACATGCCATCACTGTCGCGGCACGTAGGCGGTAGGGTAGTACGTAGATGTTGGAGTTTGATGCCTATGTGATGAATAGTCACATGGTATTAACCTAGCTCGCCTTATATGTTTTCACTGGCCATGTTGAAACAGACTCTTTGATACGTCTGATTAATAAATATAAAGTATTGCCTTTTGGTACAGTATAATCTTGTGTGTTATTAGGATACAAAAATGCCGCGCCAACATCCTTACACTTGGAATTTTTATCTGTATTGGTATCATAAAACACATTTTCCATATTCGGCGCTTTCTCACTAGATGGACATAACAACGCAATGGCGACACGCTCATACACATTACCTTGGTTAATTAACTGAATTTCAGTCCCTGTTTCAGTTTTATTAAGTTCTTTAATTTGTAGATTATGATCAATTGATTTAGGTAATTGAATAACCTTAATTTGATAAGAAAATATAATTTTAACCCCTGCTTGTACTTTACTATCAGCGGTATATTGTTTGCCATTTCTCATGCCTTCGAAAGGCGTCACCGTTACCAAGAAAACTCTTTCTTCATCTTCTGACTGTGATTGAGTGGGAATTAACGAAATATATTTTCGATCTTGCGCTGGAATCACCACTGCAGTTGCAGGCACAATTAATCCAAATTCTTCTGGATTATCACCCGTGTTAAATTTTTCTTTTTTCTCGTCAGACATGCCTGCATCAAATACACGATCGATCGTGATATCCACAAACGCATCACTTTCGGCTTTATTACCAATAAAAACTCGTTTGCTTTCATCGGTTAACGGCACAATAAACTCAGAAAGTGAAATGGCTATTGCCATTGAAGATGAAAAAAAAGTAAGGATAAAAACTTTTAAAATAAGACGCATGGACTACCTGATTAAAAACATAAAGACTTAGATAAAAATAGCAATGAATTGAATTTACTTGCAAGCAATACGATAAAACAAATAGCACAACAAATAGGTTTTACGGAGTAACCACGTATTTTTCTAAAATCAATGCCATTCGTATATTCTGAACCATGATTGATATAAATATTTTAGATTTCAGAGAGCGTCACAAATACCGTCGCTGAGTATATTGAACTCGTTGCAGCACGATCTATATCAATGGTTGCAGAGACAGCTTGTTGATCAAATGCCTGCAATTGCTTGCCTGTCATTTCAATTTTACACATCGTATTCAAGCCAAAAATAATACTAACCCCTGCTCCCAATTGATGGTAGTCAAGCGAACAACCTGCTTTGGACTGCATGGTTGTGTTCGTGATTGGCACAACATTTTGATTATCGCCATACCCTTGCCAAGTTAAGGATCGGACAACGCCACCAAAATGACCAGAACCTGACAACAGTGCCATCCCGTTTGACTTTTCACCGCCATGCAAAGAAGCCTGCCCTGCTTCGTATCCCTCAAATGTTAACAGGTAATAGGTTGACTCGTCTGTGATAACACCAGAAACCATCATCACATCATCTGAATAAGCGCTAATTCCTTTTGCGCCTGGCTGGCTAATATCTGCGGTTAAATTCGGATGACTAAAGTTAATGGGTAACGGCTCGGTGTTAATGGTAAGCACTAATTCACTAATCCCATTATCGGGAGCGCTTTCACCTTCTGCCGCAAACAATACAGACTGAAAAAATAAAAATATATATAGGCATATATACCGAATCATCATCTCCCAAGCTATTTAGTTTTAAAATTTATATCACTTTAATACAAATCATAATGTAAAAACTACGTGATACCATCATTTTCCTTATTTACATATAAAGGAGCTATCTTGTTATTTTTTAATCAAAAATTCCATTATTCACTTATTCTAAGATTATTTTATGAACAAAAATACGGGGTTATTACGGTTATAGATATACATAAATCAGGATATGCTTGATATGTAAACAATAAAAACAATAAACGCATGTGCGTAAAAATGTTTACGGTACATAACACAACAACGAGTAGGAGTATTCATTATGAAAAATTTAGCTTTACATTCAAAATTATTAGCAACGGCGTTTATTGCCTCAATTGGTACCGCCAATGCATTAGAATACCATACTTCAGAAGTGACTGAAAATAGTCTTGGTCAGAGTCCAGGGTAAACGCATCTAAATTTTGATTTTAGTTAGCAAATATGAAGGCTTTGTT
>CAJXRW010000197.1 GCA_913060525.1 uncultured Gammaproteobacteria bacterium | reverse complement strand
ATCTCATCTACGACTGCCATTCTTTTCTCCTGGTTATATTGACATTCATCTAAAAGCTGAATGCATTATAACCAAGCACAAACCAAATAGCTCGAATACCTTTGTCACAAAATGTCACAGAAAATAATAGATAATTCACGCTCTTATGATCTATGCTAAATATCAATTGGAATAGTCGTTTCCATCTCTCTGAACCAAACATAAAACACGGATAAGTCATTTGTAATAGAACAACTTTTTAAAAGAGCTCCTCATCAGGTTTAATAATAAGCCCTGATTTTATGATATAGTCGATAATATTCTCCCCCGTTAACTCTCTTCTAGATCCCCTCTCATAACAATCTACTCCTTGAGGGTAGATGGTATTAAATGCTTTCTTTAAAAAATCACGACTATATTGTGCTATAGAGCCATCTTCTTTATTGAAAGTAAAAAAAGCGGGGTTATTGTTATGACAGTAAGAATAGCGGGCATAATTATCAATTCGGGTTGTGAATGCCATAACATAGAAATTAGGACTTAAACCCTCTTGGACTTGATTAAGATTTTTATTTATAGATTCTGATCTCGCATCAAAACAATACCCACTAGACTTCCCGAATTCCATAACTTTATCGTCGCTATCTAACAATATAAATATACTTAAACTTAATTCTGCAATTGCCTTTATAGCCTTATAAAAATCTTCTCCAGAAGCTTGGTTTTTATGTTGTTCAAAATGTAATGGTAAATCTGAAGACATATTATGCTCTGAATTAAGCTTCTTTATCTTGCTGTCATGCTTGTCAATACTAAACAAATTAGACATTGAATGCGTTCTTTTGTATCTATTAAATTCGCTTTCTAAAATTATTTTCCCATCTTCAGAGGTTATCCACAAACATGCATAAAAATACATAAGACTATGAATAAGTTCTATTTTACTATTTTCATAATTAGGGTTTGATATCATTCTTAATAACCTTTTCTCATAATCTTCTAATTTATTATTTGTATTACTATGTTGCAACACAGAACTTTGTTGTAGGAGAGTTTTGAGAGGACCTGGCTCTAGAGTCCGCACAGCTATAGAAATGTTATAAAATGAACATATAAAAGTAATGTATTCGAGAACTGCTTCTTCAGAGATTGTTTTAGATTTTTCAGACGTACCTAGGTATTGTAAATCTAAATTGCCTCTACGAACTCCCAAAGAAGTAATCTGCGTTAAAAGCTTCATTCTATGTATAGTTTCCAAGGTATTAAGACACTGTATTTGACTAATTTTCGCCCTAGCTCTTTCATTTAAACTTACATCGATTGTATTGAAAGCATCAATCCTAGAACTCAAAGAATTGTCGAATACACTTACAGTCTGTTTATTGTGATTTCTCACTCTCTGATGGATATTTTGAATTCCTGTAGTATCTATGAGACCGTCAATACTCAATAACCTGGCCGCATACTTTAAAATGGCATTACCCCATTCAACAACAATATCTACAAGCTCGGCAAAAATTGAATGTTCAGTTGTATCAAAGTATTTTTTATATTTATGAAGGCAATCAAAATATTCTAATGCCGCCATCCCTGATGTAGATATAACTTCCCTTTTAAGTTCAATAACTTCTAAGCACCTAGAGATTGGCTGATCTCGTTGATCATAATATATGGATGACTTCGTTCTTACCATTCTTCTAAGAATATAACAATCCTCCATCCAACCTATCAATGCCTCTTTATATTTACGCTCATTTTTCAATGCGTTGGGACTGATCATTATGCCTGGAACTTTTGTATTGCGCAGGAGAGCTAAGCTAAGTAGATCCTTACGTTCTGTTAGAAAAATAACAAAATCCCATTGTTGCATGTAATTAAAATTACTAAAAGTAATATAAGCATGAGCCAATAGACTTGTTTTACAGCTATCTTTTCTATTACCTAGAGGAACAGCTGGTGTATTGTACTCAAAGATTCCAGTCTCACTTTCAGGTTGCCCTCCATAAATTTCAACTATAAACTCATTAATATCAGCTTGCTTATCTGCCGCTATAAGCACCATGCGCTTAGGTATTGAGTGAGAATTATTATCTCTGTAGGGCTTAAAATACCGATCCTCAAAGAACTTAGTCTGCAATGTCCTTATACTTTCACTTTGCTTCCTAATGAGTGTATTTTTCCCTGTAGAAAGTTGTGTATAACATGGTTTGCACACTCGTCTTTGTTTAGAATGTGCCGCAAAATGCCATTCATCTTTAGAGCAATTATCGCAAATACAAGCACCACAATTTTTACAATAATATCTGTGAAGCAGTATAGAAAATTTACTATTACAAACCCCGCAGTTATCTCTCTCAGCCTGCCGATTAGACTTTGGATTACTTAAGCAAAAATTACAATACCCACTAGGGTCAATCGTTAATCTGCCACATTCAAGACAATGTTTCATATACTAAAAAGTTGCATTACTGTGGTTGCATAATAATCCACATTAAATGAACTTTCATTGTATTTAATGTCACAAAGTGTCACTAGGACAGGTTGGAATATCACTGAGCCCCTGGTATCAAAGCGTATGAAGATAATGAACCTAGTAGCTAAAGCAAATAAAACTTTTATAAAAACAACTGATTACAATCATAACCAATATGTTTCACCTAATCTTTTGCAACAGGATTTTAGCGCAGATCAACCCAATCAAAAATATGTGACTGATATTACCTATGTACTAATAGATGGAGATTAGCAAAACTAAGAAAAAAATTTGTTCACATATTCAAACATTTCAAAGGACTCCTGCTCGCATTTATCCACATCTAAACACCAAAGCGCTAATTTATTATTGCCCTGGTGAATATGAGGGAAAAATTGGGTGTCAACTTCTAAATATGTGGTCTTATTATGCAAGTCTTTATTAAAGTATTCAGCAAACTCATACCTAGGAGTTAAAGTTACCACTTGGAAAACTCATATTACCTATTGAGTTTGATCTGTCAGCAAAACTTGTTTGAGCTGGAGCACCGCCTATTCTAGACCATTTAGTCATACTAACTGCTCCAGCTTTTAAAAGCTCCATATCCAAAAGCTCATAAGATGACGAAAACTGTTTTGCTTTTTGATTATATGCAAATAAGTTATCTCCGATTTTAAATATGGGAAAAGCATGATTAGCTGTAGCGTTCGAGACAATAACCACATCTCGATCTTCCTGTATAATTGATTTTAAAACATCATAATCGGTTATAGATACAACTGATGCCTGCAAATAATTGTTCAGCCTACTATAAGTATCACTACTTAGTTTGGAAAGCCGAAATGAATGCCTAAACTCCTTCTCCACTTCTTCTTTTGAATGACCTAAATATCTCAATGCAAAGAACTGTGAATTGTCAGTACAGTTATTCCCTCTTTGAGGTGGTACTCCTAAACTTGCGACTCTTTGCAATACCAGCGAGGTATAATCATGGACTCCACCCTCAAGCATTTCTCTTTTGCAAGATTCACAGCATAAGGTATCTCCTGCTTCATAAACTGCACATACTGAACACTTTGGCATAATATTCCCTTACAAAATTTAAGAATTAAAATATACCATAAGGTTAAACAGTAAAGTTGTTCTATTTCGTCACAAAATGTCACGAACACGAGATACTATAAATAACGAGAATGCCGTAATTCTGAGTCATCAAACGCTGGGCGACACATTTTCATATTTTCTGATTTGTGCCAAGTTCCATCACATACAATTTTAATATTCATGAAGTTTGTACATTGAAAATCCTCAACCACAAAAGCAATCTTTTTAAATTCTTCAAAGTGATATGCTCCACGTAACTGCACCCCAATCACCTTAGTTAAATATTCTCTAGCAGCATCATATAGAACACCTGGACCAGAACAGGCAACTGTTAATATAACCCGCATAGAACCATATCTTTTCCTATCCATATCATTAGATACATATTTACCAGAGCTGGATTGTCTTTTATCCAACAAAGCATAGTTTTCTAAAACTTTTTTTATAACTATTTCCAGTAATGAATGGTACTCAACACTGGCAATTAAGGAGTTCGCGGCAATAATATCAGAACTATTTTTTACAAAAGGCATTAAGAAACCATAATGTGTGCTTAGCTCTGGAATAGCGGGAATGGGTAAACCCTTAATTCCCTTAGGGTAGGATCTTGTGTCTGTATCAAAATAAATTCCACCCTCCGTATATAATACAATATATCTTGTTATATCACTGGCTGCAGCATAGTTACTAAACCCTATACATTCCCTACTAACATAAGATTTTAATTTCCGTATATTTTCTGGACTAAATCTAGCATCCTTCTCGAGTTTTAAAAATACATCCCTAACATCGCGAACCTGTAGTTGATTGATTCTTGACCTAGCTAATGATACGCATTCACTTAGCGTTTTATAAATTATGATAGGCTTATCTGTCCAAATGTAGACCACATATCCTGACCTAACAAACGTCAGGATATTATCAAGATATGCTTCGGGAAGAGCCTTGCCATACCATACAAAATGTATCTTCTTTGGTATAACCGTTAATGGTTTATCAAAAGCTAAGCTTTTAATCTTTTGCATAATGGTATCAAATTCTCCTAAAGAGATACTATTAACCTTCTTCGTCAAGAAATTTAAATTTGACTGATTATGCTTATCTACTAATTCTTTATTTTTTAATCTAAATTCTTCTGCCAAGCTCCCTATTTTATCCAGAGATTCAGTCAATAAAAGCTTTTGTCTAAACTCAAGAGCCATATTCAATTTAGACCTAGTGATTGATCCAGCAAAAATACCAGTACGCTTTTGAATGTAACGACCTATTATTTTAAGCACTGTAGATTTAACACTACTCATTTTCACACCGCTTATTCAAGTTCATTAATTGTACAATCAAGACTTAAAAATCTTAAGTGATAGTTTGTCACAAACTGTCACATCGCTATCTAAACATTGAAAGTTAACTTTCAATACAGGGTGTAAAATATACAATCTGTCTCTTATACACATCTCCGAGCCCACGAGACAGGCAGAAATCTC
>CAJXRW010000196.1 GCA_913060525.1 uncultured Gammaproteobacteria bacterium | reverse complement strand
GGGATTCCGTTTGTCTCCTGAATATCAAGAGTGGAAAAACTTATTACACCAATATTATGATCCGATGCCTAAGGTTGAATATTTTGAAGAAATTACGCATCAATTGTCTATATTATGAATATTTAGATCCACTCTCTTGGTTTTAGATAATCTAAATAAAGAGCTTCTTCTTTGCTACCAGGTTTTGGCTTGAAGTCATATTCCCACTTAGTGACTGGTGGAAGTGACATCAAAATTGATTCAGTTCGCCCATTACTTTGTAAACCAAAATGTGTACCGCGATCATAAATTAAATTAAATTCAGCGTATCTTCCTCTCCTCAGTAATTGGAAGTCTTTTTCAAGTTCAGTAAATCTGGTGTTTTTGCGTTTTTGAATGATAGGTCTATAGGCACTTATATAGCTGTTACCCACTGATTGCATAAAATCAAAGCATTTATTAAAATCCCAATGGTTAACATAATCAAAAAACAATCCGCCAATACCTCTTGTTTCTTTTCGGTGAGGGAGATAAAAATACTCATCGCACCATTTTTTATATTTGGAATATACATTTTCACCAAAGGGATCGCAGGCAGATTTTGCTGTTTGATGCCAATGTATACAGTCTTCCTCAAAAGCATAGTAGGGAGTCAAATCATACCCCCCACCAAACCACCAAATAGGGTCACATCCTTCTTTTTCTGCATAAAATAGTCTAACGTTAGCGTGAGAAGTTGGTACGAATGGGTTATATGGGTGAATAACCAGTGATACGCCCATCGCTTGAACGGTATAGCCGATTAGTTCAGGTTTTTTGGCTAATATGGCTTCTGGCATTGTAAACCCTTCTACATGAGAAAAATTTACCCCACCTTTTTCAATTAGGTTTCCATTGGAAATGACACGAGTTTTGCCGCCTCCGCCAGATTGATGTTCCCATAAATCTTCTTTAAATTTTGCTTTTCCGTCTTCTTGTTCTAATTGGTGGCAAATATCATTCTGTAGTTGTATTAAATATTCTTTGACTTCTTTTATATGCATTTAGATAACCTGGATTGATAATGTCTGATGATTTCATTTTTTAAATCTATCAGTTTTCCATGGAAAAAATGACCCGTATCATTCATTTTTATCAGGTAAAAAGGGGAGTTTATGTCTTTTGTTAGCCATTTAAATACGGCTGACGACTCTACTACTTCGTCATTATTTCCCTGTATAACGCACCAGGGCATGGTAGGTTCTGCGATATTTGAAAGTGGAAAACGTGTAACAGCTGGCGCGACAGTTAGCAGGTTGGTTACGCCATCGAGCCGTGCTGCTCCTTTGTATGCAACAGAGCCACCAAAAGAAAAACCAGCAAGAATAAGGCATTGATTTTCTTTTTGTTGGCGAACCCATTTTGCAACGGAGACTAAATCATCAACTTCACCATTACCATTGTCGTATTTTCCTTCGCTTTTACCTACACCTCGGTAATTATAACGAACAACGGTTAGGCCTAAATCTCTAAATCCCTTGGAAATAGTTGTTACAACTTTGTTATGCATTGTTCCCTGGAATAGTGGATGTGGGTGTGAAATGACGACAGTTGTATCAGCTAAGGTGGTTTCTACAGGCCAGTCCACTTCAACTTCAAGTGCGCCATCTTCGCCTTCAATCATAAAATGATCTATCTTTCCACTTTTCATTGTGTCTGTATACCCTAAATTGTTTGGTTTTATAAGCTAGATATTGAAAAGCTAGTTAGTAGAAGGAGATTCGTTAAACTCAAAATTTAGCTTAATTGCAACTTTGGCATCAGATGAAATACCCATTTTTGTCTTAGTGCAAGTTAAAATTGGCTTAAGTGTTGCGATAATATCTGGCGCTTCTGTTGTCTTATGAATGGTAATCACTTCTGGTAGGTTGTCTTTCTCGTCATTAATGCAGTCACTAAGTGCTTCTTGTGCTGTGGTAGAACAATTAGTTGAGCTCATCGGGATTTTTGCATGGTTTATTTTACTGCACAGTTGGTTAGGGAATGTGTTTGAAAGTTGTGATAATAGGGACTCTCTTGTAATGGTTAACAGCTCAACTTTAGGGCTTATGATGGGTGTTTTTTGGGCTCTGGCAGGAATGTTTGAAGTTGGATTAATTGCCTCATTTTTAGGGTCACTTGCTTCAGCATGCGTTTTATCTGAAATTCCTGATCCACCGTCTGAGCAACCCGCCATTAGTGCAGCCAAACTTAATGTTGCTAATATCTTTTTCATGATTTTTACCTTTATTGGTTCTTATAATATTTAAGTTTAGCGATATTATTATGCTTTTTGAAATTTACAAGCTCTGTCAGTATAGATTGGGTTGATCTTTCAGTTATCTATTTCATTTCACAGATGAAGTTACTATGATTAGAATAGGTTGATTAAACCGTATGTGTAGTGGAAATTAAAGAACAACCCTATCAAAAAAAAGTTTCGATACGTAGATTTTTAAGTTTATGTATTATCATTATTATCAGCCTGATTATTGCAATATTAGGCGCCTTAAACTATCTGCAAATTAAGCAGCAAAATGAAAAGCTATTTAGAATGCAGATGCAAAATAATGCCCATATTATTGATGCATTTATTTCACTTACACTCTATGACTCATCGTACAGTAATTTATCAATATTACTGAAAGCATCCTCAGGCATAGGTATAAAGGATATTAGTCAGCGATTGAGTCCAAGAACAGCTGAGTTTTATAATCCTAACAATGATGCTTTTTCATTCCAGGTTTATAACACTGAAACAAAAGTGGTGGTGTTACGCTCTTCAAATGCGCCTGAAACCCCAATTTATACAAATAATATAGGATTTTCCCAGCAAGAATATACACAAAGTGGAAGACGTTATGACTGGTATGCCTATACGATTGATAGTCATTATAATCCGTATCGTATAGTTATTTTTGTTAACTCAAAATTTAAGGAAGAGGCCTTTCTTAACCTGTTTGAAAGTTCTCTTTGGGATTTATTGATCCTTTATGTAATTGTTTCCATTTTAAGTTTAATTTTTGTCAAAATTTCATTGAATCCATTAGCAAAGATAACAAAAATTTTAGCTGAAAAAGATGCACGTAAGCTTGAACCATTAGTTGTCAAAAAAGCACCTGAGGAAGTTATCCCATTGCTTAATGAGTTAAATATCTTGTTTGAAAAATTCAATGAAGCTTTTAATAGAGAAAGGCGTTTTACAGGCGATGCTGCCCATGAGTTAAAAACGCCATTAGCTGTGCTTAAAACTCAAGCTGAAGTCGCATTAAATATAGATGACATAAAAGAAATTAAAATCCGCATTAAGCATATAATTGCAAGTACGGATCAATATTTTCATATTATTAATCAATTACTAACCCTTACAAAGCTAGAGCCTGAGCAAGAGCTACCAGACAAAGAAAAATTCAAGTTGAACGATGTTGCTGAAGACTGGATAGGCAAGTTAGTACCAAAGGCACTTGAAAAAGATATTGAAATAGAGTTTATTGCAAGTAAAAAAGATATCTATTTAGATGGTAGTAGTACTTTTATTGGCATTTTAATTCGAAACTTGGTTGATAATGCAATTCAGCATACCCCAGAAAATGGTAATGTCACTATTGAAACTTCCCTGGATAATGGGAATGCAAAAATTGAAGTAACTGATACTGGACGTGGTGTTGCAAAAGAAAAACTTAAACGAATATTTGATCGATTTTATCGTGTTTCTGGTACCAACGTAAAGGGTAGTGGTCTTGGTCTTTCAATTGTTAAAGAAATCGTAAGACTCCATAATGGTGATATATATGCTGAGATTCCAGAGAGTGGTAAAGGCTTAAAAATCGTCGTATATCTTCCTCACATTAAAAATTGAAAATACACCAAAACGCGTATATAGTTTTTTTTGAAGTTTAACTTGGAAATGATAAGGACTTGTAGTCATGGCTAGAAAGAAAATTGCATTAATTGGTGCTGGGAATATTGGTGGAACACTTGCGCATTTGGCATTATTAAAAAATTTAGGTGATGTTGTTCTATTTGATATTGCTGAAGGTATTCCTCAGGGTAAAGCTTTAGACTTGGCTCAAACAGCTCCAGTCGAAGGTTTTGATGCTTCTGTTATTGGTTCTAATGATTATAAAGATATTAAAGATGCTGACGTGGTAATTGTAACTGCTGGTGTGGCTCGCAAGCCAGGCATGAGTCGTGATGATTTGTTGGGTATTAACTCTAAAGTAATGAAATCTGTTGGTGAAGGAATTAAAAATAACTGTCCAAATGCGTTTGTAATTTGTATTACAAACCCACTCGATGTCATGGTTGGTTTATTACAAAAATATTCTGGACTATCTGACAAGAAAATTGTTGGTATGGCTGGTGTATTAGATTCTTCTCGCTTTAGAACCTTTTTGGCTTGGGAATTTGAAACTTCTGTGCAGCAAGTTCAAGCTTATGTGATGGGTGGTCACGGTGACACCATGGTCCCACTTACAGGTATGAGTAATATTGCGGGCGTGAGTTTAGATAAATTAGTAGAGGATGGTGCAATTACGCGTGAACGTTTAGATGAGGTTGTGGGTCGTACACGCAAAGGTGGTGGCGAAATTGTTGGGTTATTGAAAACTGGTTCAGCTTTTTATGCGCCAGCAACTTCGGCTATTCAGATGGCTGAAAGTTACTTATTGGATAAGAGTATGGTTTTGCCTTGTGCAGCTAGAATAGAAGCAGGTCTATATGGCAATGATCAGGCATTATTTGTGGGTGTTCCAGCTAAAATTAATGCTCAAGGAGTTCATCCAATTAAAGTTGAGTTGACAAAAAGTGAGCAAGATAATTTAGAAGTATCAATTGCTGCAGTTAAAGAGCTAAATGCAGCTGTCGATAAGCTGGGTGTATAAAATAATTATTCAAAACACTGGCTGATAGTTTATTGGTCAGTGTTTATTGCTATTTGTGTGCCTGTGTCTGGTGGTCGTCCACATATTCCTGATGAACTCAAAAGGCATTTGGCTTAATTTTTCCCAAATAAACTGGGTTTGAAACTGTCTCTTATACACATCTGACGCTGCCGACGATCTACTCTGTGTA
>CAJXRW010000195.1 GCA_913060525.1 uncultured Gammaproteobacteria bacterium | reverse complement strand
TACGAGATTTCTGCCTGTCTCGTGGGCTCGGAGATGTGTATAAGAGACAGAAATCTGCGATATTCGCTTGGGAAATTTCTCCATCACCTGTGGAAATATTATTGACATCTGCGAGATAAGTTGGTGTTTGAATATCCCAAATTTGGATACCGGCAATCGAAGTATTCGATGCATCATTGGAAGTAACAATTGCATCTAAATCTCCATCGTTATCAATGTCAGCAATACTCGTTCGACCATCTTTTCCATTCGGCATTTCCACTTCTATATTTACGGAACTATTGGACGGAAGCACAGGATCGAGGTTAACTGAATAAACAGCAGTCCCAGCAACTATTTCTAAACCTTCACAATTTGTACAAAAATCATCTGGCAAAACATCAACTGCAACGGAGTACGAAACAGCTCGGTTGTGCATTTCTCCAATGCCATTTTGAGCTTGAATACCTCGTCGATTAGTTGCTCCACCTTCAGCGATTAACGTTCCATCCAAACCATTAAAAATCTGATTTCCCACATAAACTTCTGCAATGCCATTTCCATCAAAATCTGCCGCACTCGCTGTATTAGCATCTTCTATGTTATCATAACCCGCTATAGCATTGGACATCCATTTTTCAATATAGGTGGTTCCATCAAATTCATAGCAAACAATTCGGCGTCGAACATCTCCTGTGATGATGCCATTTCCTGTATAATTTTGATTGGCTAAATTATCACTTGCTTGAAAAAATATTTCTACCATTCCATTCCCATCCAAGTCTGCCAAAGAAGGGCCATCATTAATATATCGGAAGGCAGGTGTCGTAATTACTGTTTCAACATTTCCACTTGCTCCATCAACAACGATGATATTTGGCCAAGGTGAACCACCTCCGCCAGTACATGGTTTTCCTAAAACTTCGGGTACGCCATCACCATCCACATCGCCCGTAATTGGAGTGTTATAACCACACCAACTTTGTCCTGAATTTTGAGTAGTCCATTCGAGTTCTAGTTCAAAATCAGAAATACCTCCCGTATACTCACAATCAATTGGGCAATCTGCATAGTAAAAATCATCACACAAATCATCTCCACAACAATCAGGATCATAGCAATCAACTAAACCATCGCCATCGTCGTCGATACCATTATTACAGATTTCAGCGCAAAGGCTAATGCAAAAAGTATTGTTATTTAAAGAAATCTCAGCCGCGGAAGGTACATTATTAGAAAGAGTAATCGGATTAGGATATTCAGTTAACGTTCGATCATAACTTACAGGATTTGCTACATCAGAAACCGTAACAACTAGATCTGTTACGAGCGAACAATCGGTAGAAATTTCTCCATCCCAATCCGCTTTTATCAAAAACATATCTTGATCCCCATTACCAAAACTAGTCGTGGTTGCTGTTATATAAATAAAACTATCTTTTTCAATCATACTACTGTGACCTAACCCTCTCAACAATTCTGTTCCACCTCCAGAGTAAGATTTTGCCCAAAGTACATTTCCTAATTTGTCAGTTTTCACTAAAAAAATCCGTTGTGTCGTCGTCCTTTCTTGACCTAGCATGAGGAAGCCATCAGAAACACTTCTTATGGTTTTAACAAAAACGCCAGTATAATTTTGGAAGCTATATTTTTTCACAAAATCAATATCTCCATCGATATTACTTTTCGCAAAAAACATATTGGTGTTCGTCGAACTGGTACCATTGTCATCTCCATATATTGAGGAATAAATATTATCATTCTCGATCAGAAACCCTCGGGTATATAATCTTGCAGACGAAGAGGAGGAAACAAAATTCAACTTGGACCATTGTTCCGTTCCGTCCAAACTGAATTTAGACAAGGCTGTACGCATTGACGAAGAACCTCCTCCATCAGTATATCGTCCTGCGGTGTATAACGATCCATTATAAATTATGCCCAATTGAACATCATCAGACGTTGCATCTAAATTGAAATTCTTCACGATGTTTCCTGTGATGTTTCCGTTTGATCTATTTATTTCTACAAATCCAAAATCATCAGCTGCACCGGGTGAGGGATTATTTTGGATAGAGGTGATGAGAAAATAATCGCCACCAATCGTAGGCTCTAAAATTTGCATCCCCAATAAACCTAAATTGCTAGGTGCTTCTTTTGACCACAACATGTTATCATTTAAGTAGTCGTACTTAAAAATAAATCCATCGAATGCAGCTCCTGAATTGGGATAGCCCGCTCCTGATCCTACTAAATTATTCTCGCTATCTAAAAGCAATCCAATGATCTGATCATTCTTATTGGTAAATTTAAAAGTCCTCAACCATTGCGTTTCTCCATCTGGTGACATCTTCATAATTATCACACTATCTTCCCTTGTTCCTGTTACAAAAAAATCACCATCACTACTTTGAATAATTTGACGAGCTTGTTCATCGGTATCCTCCATCCCAATTCTTCGAACAAATGTCGCATTACAATTTTCAGCCGTTGCATTAGCGCTATCAGGATAAACTTCTGTTGTGGTTACATAAGCTGCATCTGTCATTCCACCGCAAAGATACAATGCTTTTTTGTCGTAACAAATCACACCTTCAGACAGTAAGTCAGCACCTATAATTTTGCCACTTTCATCAGCAGGCGCGATATGAGTTATTTGCTTAACTGCATCAATAATAGCTTCCTGAAATTGTTTTTGTGGATTCTGGGTATTAGCCACCAGATAAAAGCCATCAGGAATATTCCAATTATCATGAGTCGTTGCATCTCTTGCTGCTAATGCAGGCCTAAACTCACTGTTGTCCGTATCAGTGGTTTCATGTAAATCGACATGCAATGAAAATGGTAAGTTCAACGATTCAACAAATGCCATTAGCTGGGCTGACTCAGGTGCCGGAGAATTAGGGTAAAATGAACGATTAGGATCTAACGCATACTGATCCCAACGATTGATAGTCTCATAACCCCAAGGGCTAACGCACGGTACGACAATGATGGTGAAATCTTCTGCGTAGTCACTTAATTTAGTATTGATAAACTGAAGCGCGCCCTGTACACCACTGGTTTCATACCCATGTACCCCTCCAGTAACTAGCACCGCAGGCTTGGTTGCATCAATATCTTTAGGCATACCTTCAGGAGTTACGGCATACAAAGGGTATCGAGACTCATCGTAAGGCAACGCGCCATACTGCTTTAATTCAAACCCTTCAGGAATACTGCCTAACTGCTTAAGCACTTCATCATTATACGAACGCTTAATCGTTTGGCGCTGTTTCCATTCTTCTTTCTCTTCTTCACCCCAAGGTTTTCCTGGCGTGCCGATAGGATAATTTTGCATAAATAACCTCTTTGTTAACACGGCTATATTATCAAGTTGGTATTAGTTTGTATGTGGAATATCGATAAGAACGGCAGGAATTAAGCTGTAGAAACGAAAAAGCCAACCCGAAGGTTGGCTTAACGATATGGCGTCCCCAAGGGGATTCGAACCCCTGTTACCGCCGTGAAAGGGCGGTGTCCTAGGCCTCTAGACGATGGGGACAGAAACTTTGTTCATCGAAGCATGCTTCGATAAGTTTCTGTAAGGTGAGTCGAGCCTGCGAGAGGAGCGACCTAATTTCACAGAAACAACAATTAGTTTAATCGTTTTCTGTAAGGCGAAGTGAGCCAGCGAACTGAGCGACCTTACCTTACACAAAATCGATAATTTCTCTAAATAGCATCGAGCCTGCGAGAGGAGCGACCTAATTTTACAGAAACTAAAAATCTGTCTGTATCACCACATTTACTGGCCTAGGTATGCCGTAAATGCTCCTTGATATGGTGGAGCCAGGCGGGATCGAACCGCCGACCTCTTGCATGCCATGCAAGCGCTCTCCCAGCTGAGCTATGGCCCCATACTAAAGTTTAAAAGCTAACTTGCTTTGACTTAGTGGGCGTCATTCCCTGACAGCGGGCGCATTCTAGGCACCCCCCCCTTTTATGTCAACGACTTTTTTAAATTTTATCTATGATTGTTGTCTGTTTGCTATATATATGAGCGCTTTGTCTATCCGTTGAGCAATTTGCTCAGGTTTTAACAAATTTAATGTCGCATCGAGTGAAGGTGAATTACCAGAACCTGTCACAGCAACGCGTAAAGGCATACCGACTTTGCCCATACCAACACCTAAGTTCTCTGCAGTTTGGTTTATAGCACCATGAATAGACTCTACATCCCAACGGCTTAAAGCCATTAAAGCTGCTTTTACTGCTTCTAACGGTTCTTGTGCTACTGGTCGTAAGTGCTTTTTAGCTGCCTTCTCGTCGAATGCCTCATACTCGTGATAAAAATATCGGCTGATTTCGGCCATTTCTTTTAGCGTCTTAACACGATCTGCTTGTACCGTAATAACGTCTTCTAAATTAGGCCCATCCGTTACATCTATGCCTTGCTGCTCAAAATGCCATAGTGCATAAGGTAAAACCTCGCTCACGGGTAGCTCTTTAATATAATGCTGGTTTAGCCATATCAATTTATCTGTATTAAAAGCAGATGCTGACTGGCCTATCGCATCTAGGCTAAACAATTCAATCATTTCTTCTTTTGAGAAAACTTCTTGATCACCATGAGACCAGCCCAAGCGAACTAAATAATTCAATAGCGCTTGTGGTAAGAAACCGTCGTCACGATATTGCATTACACCCACCGCGCCATGACGTTTAGACAACTTCTTGCCGTCATCTCCTAATATCATAGATACGTGAGCATATTCAGGCACGGGTGCCCCTAGAGCTTGGAGAATATTTATTTGCCGTGGGGTGTTATTAATGTGATCTTCGCCGCGAACGACATGGGTTATTCCCATATCCCAATCATCAACTACCACACAGAAGTTATATGTGGGCGTTCCATCGCTTCGTAATATCACAAGGTCGTCTAACTCACTGTTAGCGATTTCGATATCTCCGCGAATATGATCCTTTACAACAACCTTGCCTTCTAACGGATTTTTAAAGCGAATAACAAAAGGTTGCCCTTCAGGATGGTCAGTACGGTCACTGTCTCTTATACACATCTGACGCTGCCGACGATCTACTCTGTGTAGAT
>CAJXRW010000194.1 GCA_913060525.1 uncultured Gammaproteobacteria bacterium | reverse complement strand
GAGATTTCTGCCTGTCTCGTGGGCTCGGAGATGTGTATAAGAGACAGAATTTATATAGCCAGCCTATACACAAAACGGCTGTTAAAGCGAAAGCGGATGCACTTAAAATTGCCATGTCTCCCGTTATTTTTCAATCCAGCTATGCCTTGATTAAATTAGGAATATTGCAAATTGTAGGCGATTCACCAAAACTTGGTGTGACGGCAAAAGAAATTGCAGCGCAATTAGGGTTAAGCGAGTATGGTGTCAAAGTGCTGCTTGATGTCGGTTTAAGCGCTGAACTGGTATACCTCCAAGATGATAAATATATATTGGATAAAACAGGCTATTTTCTGCTGGCAGACAGTATGGTGCATGTCAATTTAGACTTTATTCAAGATGTGTGCTACCAAGGACTTGCTAAACTAACTGACTCAATTAAAACTGGGCAACCTGAGGGACTAAGTGTGTTTAATAATGAGCAGACCATTTATCCTACCCTTTCCGAGCTACCCGAACCTGCCAAAACAAGTTGGTTTAAATTTGATCATTATTATTCTGACAAAATTTTCCCGCTGGCGGTCGAAATTGTCTTTAGACAAAAAGTAAAATCACTTTACGATATTGGTGGTAATACAGGTAAATGGGCGAAATTTTGTTTAGAGCATGATCCTGATGTTGAGGTCACCGTTATCGACCTACCTGAGCAGATCAACATAATCAATACGACTTTCTCCAACTATCCTCACCGCGCCAGGCTCCGTACTTACCCAGCAAACCTGCTGGATAATAGCCAAAAAATTCCAAATAAAGCCGATGTGATATGGATGAGCCAATTTTTAGATTGTTTTTCCGAACAGGAAATTTTAAGTATTCTACAACGAGCTTGTGAGTCTATGTCACAACATACACGACTTTATATTCTAGAATTATTCTGGGATCGCCAAGAATATGAGTCCGCAGCCTTCACCATTAACTGTACCTCTATCTATTTCACTTGTATGGCAAATGGGAATAGCCGCATGTATCATTCTAAAGATTTAATAAAATTGATTCATAAAGCAGGGCTCTACATTGATGAAGATATTGATCATTTAGGCCCTGGCCATACTTTGTTATGCTGTAAGAAAAAACCTTAGTCTTTGTTTGGCATAAATTTATATTTGTTCTGCTTTAGGCACCCGTGACATTAAGTTCTTAACCGCTTCTTTTGGTGAAAGATCATTAAATAAGACACGATAAATTTGCTCAACAATTGGCAGCTCAATCCCTTTTTGTTTGCCTAAATTATAAATTGATTTTGCCGTTGGAATACCCTCAACGACTTGTCCAATAGACTTCAACGCCTCGTCCATGGTTAAACCAGCGCCGATTTGTAGACCAAACTGGCGATTACGAGATTGATTGTCCGTACAGGTTAACACTAAATCACCCAAACCACTCAAACCCATTAAGGTTTCAGGTTCTGCACCAAGTACCTGCCCTAATTTTTGTAACTCTACCATACCTCTGGTAATCAACCCTATACGCGCATTGGCACCAAACCCCAAGCCGTCTGAAATACCTGTGGCGATTGCTAACGCATTTTTTAAGGCTCCACCAACCTGTGCCCCAATTAAATCGTGCGTTACATATACTCTAAAATTTTCTGAGGTAAATGCCGTTTGCATCTTTTGATTAAAAAAATCATCAGAACCAGCAATCACTACCGCTGTAGGTAAGTGATTTGCCACCTCTTTGGCAAAACTTGGACCAGTTATAATGGCTAAAGGTGTATGCTTGGGCAAATATTCCTGTGCAATTTCATGTAAGAATTTATAGCTATCGTGACAAAACCCTTTTGTTGCCCAAATCACACCTTGTTTATGTATATGTGATGCTAATTCTTTAACGGTTGATTCAAAAGCACTACTTGGTACACCAATCAAAATGTCATCAATATCATTGATAACAGCCTTCCAATCATCACAAATTTCTAAATTTTCTTGAAATTGGCAACCAGGTAAAAACTGGCTATTTTCATTCTCTTGTTTCATTTGTTGACAATGGTCTTTTTTCCACGACCATAGGTAAACGTGATTGGATTTATTTTGAGATAGCTGAATTGCTAAAGCAGTCCCCCAAGAACCTGCACCAAGTACCAGTATTTTACTTCTAGACATGTTATCTCCTAATATACTTTAAATTTTTTCTGGCAAAAGATGGCTATTTTTTCAATCACATCTTCGGCTTCAGGCACAATTTTTATAAACGTTGCAAAGCCATGTGGCATCGTTTCATAATGCACCGTTTCAACTTTCACACCAGCTTCTTCCAATTTATTTCTGTACGCCACCCCTTCATCGCGCAACGGATCAAAGTCAGCAATGACTAATAAACATTCAGGTTGGTTTGAAAAATCTTGATACAACAATGGTGAAGCTTTAGGATTAAGCACTTCACGAACAGGATTTTTAAAATAATGGTCAAACATCATTTGTAACCATTCTTTACTCAACGAGTACTCGTGGGCTTGAAATAATTGTTGTGACGGATAAACCTTTGAAAGATCAACCGCAGGATAGAGCAAAACTTGCGCAATCGGTAATGCTTGTGATTGCTTAGCAAGTTCATGGCAAGCAACTGTTGCCAAATTAGCACCACCACTATCCCCCGCAATAATCAGCTTACTTGAGTTAATCCCCAAATCATCAGCATGCTTAGTAATCCACTGCATAGATTCAATGGCGTCGTTCACCCCATTTGGAAATGGATGCTCAGGTGCGAGTCGGTATTCAACAGAAATAATTTTACACTTTGCTTTATCAGCCAAATAGAAACAAAAAAGCTGATAAACCTCTACATTATGCAGCATCCAGCCACCACCATGATAAAAAATAATGGCGCCGTCTGTTTTAACTTCACCAGGTGTATAAATCCGCGCAGAGATATTTCTACCGTCCAATTGCATCGAAATATCATTAAATTTAACGTCTGGCTTTTCAGTAATATTAAATAACGTCTTGGCACGATCATTAAAAAAAACACGCTGCTGTGCTGCAGCCATTTTTTTAACTTTAATCATTTCGGGTATGATAAATATTTCTGCTAATGTTTTATCTAATGCAGCCATCATGGTTGTTTCTTTATTTCACATAATGAGAAATATAGTGTTTTTTTAGGTGAAGAACAATTTGGACTTTATGTTTTGAGAGGTTTATCATAAAACGCATTAAGAATAAATAAGTCAGTTCTTTGCAGCATAAAAATAAAACGCTACGTTTACTTGCCATATTACCAGTTGCGTATATTGTAAGTGCCATTTATTTTTTAATTATATCCTTTAACAACCTATGGCATGCCAAAGATAAAGCCCTACTTGCCCACGAACCCTTAATTATTTATTTACAGCACGTGGGTTCTGAGATGTTGGTGTTAACACCAATGATTTTGATGGCAACTTTATATCTCATTGTATTGTTTATAATGCGCCGAAATTCAGATAAATCTAATATTTTTGTGCTGAGTGTATTTTTCGGCACCACAATGACAGGGATAATGGTGTTAGTTGAATATCCTGTGCTGATGAATAATAGTCTTTATTTAATCCTGATCAGTTTAATGACCTTATCAAGCGGTGTTGCCACATTTTATTTAATTAAAGAAAGCCTGATAGAAATAACACATCCAACGCATAAATATTATCGCTTAATCAACCATTATATCTATGCCTTAGCAGTCGTTGCGCTCATCCAGTTTTCTAATGCATTTATCATATATTTATATTTTGGAGAAATGCCACAAGCCAGCGGACTCCATTATCCATTTGTATTAAACCTTACCATCATTAAAGTGATCCTGGTTTATTATCTGGTGGTTTTTATGGTGAGTATTTTCTGTGGTGGCAAACTCTGGCGATCTGAGAAAAAAACCAGATTATTACTGCAATTATTCATGTTGTTTACTATTTGCTATCAGGGTTGGTTACTCTTTTTTGCCCTTCGTGATTTCCAATTAAATTATACCATTATGACCATTCTGTTTATTTTTATTAATGGCAGCTGTCTTTATTTTGCTAATCGACACCCATTGCCAAACCAACCTTCATAAGCGATCTCTAAATTTAGATTCTCTGATCAGGTGTGTCATCGTTTTATAAACTGCTTCTAACCTCTATAGTTTAACTACAAAATCTTAATTCTATTTGCGTGTGAATTTAAAATGTCTTGGAAAAATGCTTCTGATTACATGGATGCTATGCTTTATCCAAGATTCACTCATGGCAGATACAATACAAAATGATACTAAAAAAGACGCAATCTCTATTCAGGTTGATGTCCAAGGTCTACCTAAAGAAATCTTAGAAGGCGTAATGCCTTTGCTCTCGATTATAAAATATCAGAATTATGCCAAAGAATCCCCATCAAGGTTATATCTTATGTATGGTGAAAGTAAAAAAGAAATTTTAGAACTGGTTGAGCCTTATGGCTATTTTAATGCCACAGTTCAATCTGAAATACAACCTGATGGTAAAAACTGGAATATTAGCTATCAGGTGACATTAGGCAAACCCGTCATTATTAACCTGGTTCAAATTGCAATACAGGGACAGGGTCAATATGATGCAAAATTTTCAGAAATCATCCAAAACTCATCACTTAGAGAAGATGATATTCTAACACAAAAAAATTATAACGATGCTAAAAATACCCTCCTCAATACTGCTTCAGTATATGGTTATTTTGATGCACATTTAATCAAAAATGAAATACAAATTAATCGCTATAACAACACCGCTAAAATATATTTAACCTTAAACAGCGGTGATCAATATCATATTAGCAATATTCATCTACAACAGAAACAATATGACTTTTATCCCAACTTTATTCGCAAGTTTATTGATATTGATGAAAAACAAGCATTCAATGCCAACAAAGTTCAAAGTACGATTAGTAATTTGCAGACAAGTAGTTACTTTACAGATATAAGGGTTATCCCCCAAATTAATAATCGCGATAAAAAGAATAAAACTGTAGATGTAGATGTTGACCTAACCGCATCCAAGCCCGTGACGTATGCGGTTGGTGGTGGCTCTGTCTCTTATACACATCTCCGAGCCCACGAGACAGGCAGAAATCTCGT
>CAJXRW010000193.1 GCA_913060525.1 uncultured Gammaproteobacteria bacterium | reverse complement strand
AATCTAACTAGAGGAGTTGTTGGGTGAAGAAAAAATATTTAAGCATGCTCGTAGGAATATACTGTTCAGTTATTTCTGCCAATGCATTAGCGCAGGATCAAGGTAAAGAGAGCGTTGAAAATATTCAACCCTCAGAAGAATATATTTCAACTGATAGTGAAACCGTTACACAGTTGAATAGTAAGTATTTAACTATAAATACTGAATCAGATGGTTCCGATACTAGTGGTGTTTTGGTAAATCATGGTTATAAAATATCTGAGGATGAAATTGATGTGCCTTCTTTAAATTATTATACAGGAGAGTCAACGATCGAAGTTGGTACGTTGAGCGGGTCTTTATATTCCTCTGTTCTGGCTGATCCTGTTTCCAAGGTAACATTCAGGTACAATAGAGAATTTATAAAAAGTGAAGAATATAAAAAAATTGATTGGGATTGTAGACAAGATGATCCTGATTTCGTTACGTTTTTTGCCAAAGGTTGTGATACAGCTATTAAGTCAGCTTATGATTCGTATTCAAAAAGATTAAGCAATGAGGCGGATGTATCTTGGTTTAATAAGCTGGCAAATGCTTTTGGAGGTAATGGTGAAGACTGGCGCAAGGGGCTTAAAGAAGCAGCAAAGGATACAGGAGTATCGTTAGCTAAATCGTTAGGAGAAAAGATTATAAATTCAATTATAAGCAGTATGTTCAGTAAAGAAAAAATAGAAGCGAGGTATTATGGGGTTGGTGTTGAAGCATTTCGGACCACATATATGTTGGGTAACGGTAATAATCCGTATTCAGATCAATCTGCGTGTCTGATAAGTTTAAAAGAAATTAACCATCAACAAGGTGAGATAAATAAATATAAATCCTTATATTACGCTAATTTAGACATGGTGAACTATTCACTTGAATCATCAGAGATCACAAAATACCAAGATAAGGCTGATGGATTCAAATTAAAGCTTGATGATGCCGAAATAAAGTTGGCTAGTTTAAACGCAAAAGCTGAAGGGCCTTGTGCAATAAGTGATGACTATAAGCAAAACTTTTGGACAATAATTGCATATACTGATGGTTCATTATTAGTTTATAAAACTGATTTGCGCTTAACATTAAAGGATAAGAATAACAATGTGGTTAAAAACCCATTTTTTGATAGCCCTTTAGTTAAAGACCCATTGAATTGTCCGGTAGATTCTGTTAGCTATGAAAACCCTGCTTGTAGATATCCTAAAGGAGATATTATGTATTACACTCATACTGCTATGTTAGCAGACACAGGTGAGGCAGGGTTGGATCACTTAAAGCCAACATCTATTGTTGTTATGCCTGGTGTAAAAGATGGGATGTTAAGTTCTAATAAAGTTCATATATTTATTGGTTATGGTCTAGATACAGTTGTAACAGAAAAAACAGAAATGAAATTTAACCTCAGAGATATAGTAGGTAGTTTTACAGGAGGGTGGAAATATACCAAAGAAACTATTTCTAAAGGGGGGTATGTGGCTCAGATTACCCAGACAGGTAATGATGGCATAGATGCGATACAGCCAAACGTGGTTAGTGTAATTAAGGTTAAAAAAGTAGGCGCCGAAAAAGCATCTGATTTTGGGGTGACTTCGCTACACGCAAAATATAAAGTGAAAACAAATGGTGAGGTTATTCAATATTTATTGGCAAGACAAGATAAAACAATCCGAGACAGTGATAATTTCAAAACTGACATGATTCTCAAGTTCATAGGTGATGTGGTTATACCTATTCCTACTGATTTGAGTACTGACAAAATCATGAATTTGGGCAATACAGAAGAAGATGTGACTAACCGCCATTTTAGAATTTTGGCGAAAGATAGTAATACCCAAGATGATTACCAGGTCACTGAGGCTAAGAATGATGAAATACCGACTGTAGTCTATGACTCAACCCAACAAGAGCTTTTGTTAGGTTATCAAAATGGTAATGTTAAAATCATTGATTATGATGATGAAAGTTTTGGTGTTGGTCAAGTTCGAATTAATGACCTGTTAAGTAGTAGCGATTTGAGTGACTCAGTTCAGCACTACAATAGTTTAATTGCATCTGATGAACGTTATAAGGACTTAAAAGATGGTGCTAAATCCTGTAAGTTTAACCTTGGTTGCGGTCAGCCAATTACATTTATTTATGAAATTCCAGATGATAATATTTATCTAATTGGTACGGATAAGTCAATGGCATATGTTAAACGGTTTCAAATAGCTGAGGATTCAAATGCCCAAGGTTATGATGTGGGGATCTATATGTATGACAACCATGCGGAGGTGTTTGAGGGTGGTGTACCTGTCAACGCGTTCTATTATCAAAACCGGGTCTATTTGGTATTAAATAATGGAAGAATAGTTTCAATTGCATATAATTGGTATGGTAAAAAATATAATAGCTTAGTATTTGATACAGAAATTGCGACTAATGTCAAGCTGTCAAGTAATGCTGATCTTAAAAATGCATTGATAGTCTCCCAGCAATTTTTATTTACAAAGGATGGTAAGTCAGTTGCATTTACTTCAACTACTGAAAGGTCAAATACTTATATTAATTTGTTAAGTACCAAAAGTCCTGGATTAAAGGGAGAATTAATAAATACTAATGTACCAATCTCAGGAGAGAATGGTACAAGCTGGAAAGTGGTTAATAATATTAGAGACCTTTACTGGGGTTTGTCTCCAAGAAAATCGTCTTCACCACTATATACATTAACTAACCTACGCTTTGACTATGATATAGATACTGATCAGCCAGTTGGATTGCTATATGCATTTGGTCATCCTAAGTTTATGTATGGTGCTATCCCAGATAAAACTGTATTCACAGGTGCATTATTTTATGCGCCATTAACAGCAAAAGATAATGGTGGGCTTTATTATAATAACATACCACCGATTATGTTGAGAGATAATTATATCTGTTCCAGTAATATTGGAAACACTGGGAATTATGATGACTATATTGTCGAGCGTGAGTGCCACAATCGTAGTGTAGGACCAAAGTATTTAAAATCATATAATCCGCAATGGTGGAAATAACTTAGTTATAATAACAGGAATTGAATGATGAAAAAAAATATTTTTTTATGCAGTATTATAGGTATATCAGCTATTTCTCAAACAGTAATAGGTGGTTGGGATAATAGATACCCGTTGAATATTAATGGGCTGATATCATCCTTTGGTTTTGAGCGTTATTATGAAGGGTATGGTAGTGACGAAAATTTGACAATTTATAGTGCCTTTGATCAAAATGATTACGAAAATCGCCGTGAATTTTCATATTTTGGTAATGGCTTGACTTATAAATTGGTATCAAGATCTAATAAAAATGATAAGCCTAATTGGAGTAAAACAAGTAATGTTCTGACTGTTAATACGGGAGTGTGGTCAGGCGCTACCGTTGAAAATATATATGTATTGCAAGCAACCATTAATGGTTATCCTATTAATGGTCTGGTGTATTATGCCGTTGAGAGATACGAGACAGGTCCTGTTCAACGACCAAAGACAGAGCATAGGTCTCGATTAGGGTTTAATCAGTTCAGGGCGGAGACAAATACTGTTAAACCTGATATTGGTAAACCTAATCTTGCTTTTATAAGAACAATAAATAATGCTGTGTTCAAAGAAGAGTCGTCTACTAATGAGTCTGTCAGTTATCGCTTTATTAAAAGAAGTTTACCTTTAATCCACAGCACGGACTTGCCTGATGGTTATTACTTAACTGAACAACAAGCAAAAGAAGCTTACGATATATATCAGAAGTCCAATTCTATATATGTTGCTGGTAATGAACAAATTAATATGACTTCTTGTATGCCGCAAAGTGCCTACACTTTTGATATTAAAACTAAAACATTAACTTGTGATATGCCATCTGGTTTCCCTAACCAGTCAGAAAAATTTTACACTACAACTGAAAAACTTAAATGTAGAGAATCATCTTTCAAAGTTAATGACAAGATAGCTTACAAATACTATTTTGAGGCAAAAACTGGCGGTATCACTGTAACTTCAACTTCTAATGATGGTGAGTATTGTGCAGCCTTATTATTTGATAATACAACAAATAGTACTAAAACTTCTTATTTTACTTATCAATGTATGCCAGGCAGTTTTAAAATGGTAGATGGAAAAATTACTTGTACTTTTGATCCCAAAGTCAACCAACCAGCGGGAAGCACTCGGTGGAGTTCTGATAAAAATGCAAGAATTCAATTACTACCTGGCTGGCCTGCTATACGTGGTAATGATGAGTAAACGATAGTCAGGCAATTCTTGCCCAGAGCTACAAGCCATATAAATGGTTCTATCGCAATTTTACAGAGTGTTTTACCTCCGTTACTATTTTTGTATTTTCTATATTCCCTTGGAGTGATCTTGGTCAGCTCCAATTTGTTCTATTTTAACAAACATGCTGCAAATCTGCATTTCGACATGCAAATACACATTTAGGATTATGTTTGATCACATACTACCCTTATTTTGATAATTAAAAAATCAAAAAAATAATAGGAGTAGCTATGAAAATGAAGCAATATATTATCATATCAAGTTTATGTTTATCTGGGGGAATCGCCCAGGCTGCCAATGTCGAAGCGCAGATCAACCAATCTATGGTGCGTGTTGATGACAATATGGCAACTGTCACTGTTGCGATTGCTGATCAAAACCCGAATTTAAAAAGACCTTATAACGTTAGACTAAGCTCAAAGGCTGGCTTGGCATTTACCCCTGAGAGCTGTCAAATCACACAACCAGATCAAGCATGTCATTTTACTGTTTCTGGTAATGAGCAAACAAAAGCAGGGGTGGATTCTATTTTGGTCAGCAGCAATAACGCCAAAAATACTCGCATTCCTTTTAATGTGATTGCGGATGATGCAGAACGACTTAGATTCCCTGACTTTGGTACAAATACAGTCGAAAACGGTCAAGTAATGGCAGGTGTCAATGGTGATTCCTTAACCTATAGTGTTGATGGCGGTCAATCCTTTAAACATTCAGTTTTACCTGCTGGGGCAACCTCGGTTAAAAATATTAAAATAGCGGGCAATAATAATGCAGCAAGGGTCTATATTAATTCTGTCTCTTATACACATCTCCGAG
>CAJXRW010000192.1 GCA_913060525.1 uncultured Gammaproteobacteria bacterium | reverse complement strand
TACGAGATTTCTGCCTGTCTCGTGGGCTCGGAGATGTGTATAAGAGACAGTAAATGGGTAGGTTTTTTATATTTCTCCCTTTGGCGGTCAATCGATACTTTTGCAAACGGCTGTTTGGTTTGTCAGGGATGGTCATTTCAATTAGGTTTCCTCTCAAAGCAGGATTAAGGTAGCGATCTCTAAATGATTTACGATCACGTAACTTTAATACTTGTTGAATTTCTAAAGCTGTCATTTCATTAATCATTATATTTAATAGCTTTTCAACTTGAGGGGTGACTTGTGGTGTAACTTGAGGGGTTAGCGTTAATATTGCCTCAAAGATTCTATTCAACATAAACTCTATAAAAACAGCAGAATTGGTTTGATCTGTGCTTGTTTGTATCGCTTGATAATATTCTTGTTGGTGTTGATAAACCATATTTTCTACCGGAATATAGGCAAACATTGGTTGCCATTTCATTAATATTAGCGTTTGCCATAATCTCCCTATTCGACCATTTCCATTTAAAAACGGATGGATAAATTCAAACTCATAATGAAAAATAGCGCTTTTAATTAAGGGATGTTCCTTTGTTTTTGAGAGCCATTGGAATAGCTGATGCATTAAATCAGGTACTCGATGCCATATGAATAGCACACTGATCAGCCATAACACCAACTCCACCTTTGCGATAGCTGCCAACTTCATCTAGTATGCCAGACATTAATACATCATGTGCATTTAGCATGTGCGCCTCTGCTTCAGGATGCCAGACTGGTAATTTATCATAAGCAGCAATAGCATTTTTAACCTCCTGAATTTCTCGAGGAGGTGCAATAACAGGCTTACCATTTAAAATAGCAGTTATTTGAGACTCACTTAACGTATTGCCTTCAATTGCTAATGAGCCATGAATGGTTTGAATTCGATTTGCTCGACGCAAGCGTAAATCCTGTGTATTGTCTATAGACATTGTTAAACGCCCAACTGCTTCACTAATTTTTGCAACTAGATTTACGATATTTGGCGTTATGGAGTAAGGCGGTTGGTATGTTTTGCTCATTGTTTTAGAACCAGGGGACGGTTGCGGTTTTGCTTAGACCATAGCAATCAAAAGTCCCAGTAATATAATGATCACTAAGTTCACGCTCAATAAACAATGGGAACATTGATTGCCCGTTATGACCCAAACGCTTTTTGGTTTCCTGGCTGTCAACATGAATAAAAGGCAATTTACATCCTTTACTTTTATCTTCTGTTATTAAGTATGCCAATACTTCATCAAGAGGTTTATTTAAATGTTTAGCTCTACGTTGTGCTTTTTTCTCGATGGACTTTACGTTTTTACGCTTAAAACAGGCATATTGGGTGATATTTGTTGGCACAGGTTTAATTGGCTTTATATGGCAATAATCAGTTAATCGATTAAGCCAGCGATTAATATCCAATTTTTGTAATGTTTCATCGTGCGTTGCCAGCAAGCGCAATTTATTGCCAAGAGGAAAGGATTTATCTCCGTAACCAACTATTGAAAGTGCGACAGCAGATTCATTTTCACCAATTTTATTCTCAGCTAAAGCAATATGTATTTGCTGGAACACTTTTTGCCAGAGGAAACCAAGATTTGCTTCGGCGTCTGGAAGAAGGGTTATGTCGATATAGTGTTTCATAGATACCTCTAACTCCCTTTATTTAGATGACTTACTAAACACACCGCCACGAATTAAATTGGCGGCAACATATACTTGCTGCTCTGGCGCCAATTCATTGCCGTTTACCCAATCAATCATTAATGAATATAAGTCACCTTCTTTTTTGTTTTTACGGAAAGCATCACCAACTTGGGTAACCGCACCGAAGGGTTCAATTGCAATAGGCTGCCCTTGTTCTTCATAACGGTTATACCAAGTATCAATAGTGCGAACAGCATTACCTATTTTTACATTATGAATAGCAGCACAGCCTTCAAGTTTAAATAAGACCTTGCCCTTTTCTCCCATGTTCATTTCTTGCGAGGGAAACACATGTTGCTGATGGCCTAGTTTTACAAAGGCATCAACTTCAACAAGCACGAAACTTTGTTGATCACCTTGTAAACCTTTAGCAATGATTGCAGCTAACTGCTGTAAATCAGCATTGTCGCTAGATTTTTCAAAATCGTTTAAAGAAAAGTCATAAGCATTAAATGTAAAGGAGCAGTTCCCTGCTTTAACCATAATTGTTATTTCTTCTGCACCAACACGGTTACGCCATAAAAAACGACCATTGGCTAAGTTATAAGCATAACGATAAGCCAACGTATTAATACCTTCACTTTGTTTGAAATCAGTGATTTTAGCCTTAATTGCATTACTAAAGCCGGGCGAGTTACACCCAAAAGGGACACCAAGGTTGCCCACTACACGCAAACTAAAACTTACTTTTAGGGTATCGTGCTTCAAAGGCAAGTTGGCATCATCACTGTCTGATGAAACAGGATTAGGCTTGGCTTTATCCGCATCACTTGTGCCATGCGCACTTTGGGTAGAACGGTTTTGTCTTTTAGTAATGGGGATATCCTGCCATTTTTCAGCAGATGTAATATTTTCCCATTCGCCTGAAAACATTAAAGCGTCGGAAGTTTCAAGTTTGCGTTCAAAAGCTAACATGCTTGGTAAGTCAATAGTCATAGGTCTTTCCTCTGTGGATTAATAAAAATTTTCATCGTTTGTTGATTCATTGGGTAATGCTTGTTTTTCTGTTGTACATTGTTGGCACAAGTACCAGTCTTGTTCATAAGGTGCATAGTTCCAAACACTGGTTTGCCATTGCTCTCGGTTTTTTAAGCGATGTACACTTTGCCATTCGCCAACAGAATGTACGGCTTCTACAAAACACAGATCGGTTTCAGAATCTCTAGCGCCGTCAATTTCACCTGCTGGATAAACATCGGTAATGGCTTTGTAACCTGTCATTATTGGAACCAAATAACCCGCCTGTGGTTTTTTGGCATATTCCCAATTAGCCGATGTTTTTTCATTTGGTTCTAAGTAGTTTTGCCATTGCATTAAAATTTTAGGGTCAATCGCTTCTTGCTGCTCTTCAAAGTAAGCAATTAGCTCGCTAGGTAAGTTTTCTGGTTGATACGGCTGGCTTTTATGCTCAAGCCAGATGTCATTTAACAACGAAAGTGGTTCGGCTTTTTCAGCTTGATTGACCAAGTGCTTATCTAGCAACTCACAGGCTGGCCTCGCCACTTGCTTCAAGGCAATAAAATCAAACCATGAATCTAAGAGTTCTGCTTTGGGGTTGATTTCTTTAAGGTTCGAAAAATGCTCGGCTAAATAGTCAGATCTATCTTGCAAAACAAAACCAGGCAATAGCTTCCTTTTTACGCTTTTAAGCTGTTCTTCGTTAGCTAAATCAATGATGTCTACATTCACTATTGATAACACTGTTCCGCCTGCCAAACGCTGAATGTGGCAAGCATTTTTAATAAAATCTTTCAGTAAGTCATGTAAACCACCTAAGTAACCCTCTACTGGTATTAATAAAGAAACCGTCATATTCATTTTGGCTTCTTCATTAATTGCTGGGTCTTTTAGAATCCCTTTGTCAAATTTCAAACCTAAGTGCTGAGCTGTTTTATATTGTGAAAACCTTGTAGTAGCCCCATCTTTATAAGTGTGAACATGCTGTTCATGGGCTACAACCGCACAACCATCTAAAGCCAAATTACTTAATTCACCATTAGACTGAAGCCTTCTATTTAGATTATGGCTAAAGCCTAAAAAATGCGTTATTGCTGGAAACCCCCAAGTAAAACCAGATGCTGCATTAGCGTTTTGCACCTTAATTTTTTCAATTAATAGGTACTGGCTCATGCTGTTTCCTCCTGTGGGGTTAGTCCTTTTGTATCGAATTCTTCTCTAAAATTAGCTTTAAAAATTTTCATCCAGAGTTTGGTATGAGCATCTTGTGGCGTGAATTTTTCATCGGCTTTGTTTAGGCGATTATTTAGCCAAGCCGCAAAGTCTTGAATAATGACCGCCTGCCAATCACTACTGTTTTTCATTGCTAAAAAGTCTTCATCTTGGCGATAACAATCTAATAAAATTTGGTGCTCTGGTTTTAGTTTAATACCCTCGATGGCAGACCAACCCGCAGGTAAGGCTTGTATAGTCTTGACATAAACCAGCACCTCATCGGCTAGATTTTCAATCCACTCTTCAACCCAGCGCATACGTTTAGGGTCTTTAATACTGAGCTGTAAGCTTTCAAAACGCGTTAAAAAATCAGACAAGTATTGGATATTTTCTTTTACTTCATAATTCCTTGATAACTCATAAAAAAAGTTTGTTTTATAGATAGGTGCTTTTAGCTGTGAATGCCAAACGGGGGGCTGACAGGAAAACAACCCTAAACGTCCGCCACGCTTATTATTTAGCTGTGAAGCATTACCATGATTACTGGCTGTAATAGAAATACTTGCCCTATTAGGAAAGTTAAAATAAGTTTGATCTGAATATTTATTACTATTTTTTATTTTAAAAGCATCTTTTGAGTTTCGACGAGAAAACTCATATAAAGCCTGAGCTTTAGATGAAGAAACCACATTGCAAAGAAGATGGTAGTTGAATCTAGGGTTATCTTTATTTATAGGAAAATACGTCTGCTTTAATAAAAAATGCGCCGTAGGCTTTCCTTCGCTTGCTGCAGCTGAAAAACCCTGATTCCAATCCAGCATTTGCCCATGGTTTTTAGCAAAGCTTTTTAACAAATCAGTGTCTAAATTTCCAAACTCACTGATTAGCTTTTTATTATTAAATTCCAGCTCTAAGAATTGATATACAGGCGAATATTGCATTCCTTTTACTGCGCCATCAATAACAACATTAGTTAAGCTAGAAGTAGAAAGATGGCTGTTTTTTGTTGCTTCAAAAGCGTCAAAAAAAGAGGGGCTATCAATAACAGAGTGCGTTAATTTAGTAACATGTGTTGCAAAAGTAACGTTTTTGGCGTTTTCCGCAGCCCAAGTTATCCACGTTTCAGGTGCGTATTTACTTACAAGATCTTGCTGTTTAGTATTTATGTCGGTGTTTATGCTTTCGAAGTTAATTGAAATCTGTCTCTTATACACATCTGACGCTGCCGACGAGCTACTCTGTGTAGATCTCGG
>CAJXRW010000191.1 GCA_913060525.1 uncultured Gammaproteobacteria bacterium | reverse complement strand
TACACAGAGTAGATCGTCGGCAGCGTCAGATGTGTATAAGAGACAGATTATGAATAGAATAAATTCTAAAAATTGAATTTCAGACTAGTAAGCGTAAACTACAACTGAATCGCCTAATTCACCAACTAGGTCATATTCATTCTGAGAGGACTGTTGAACACCAGAATGATGTGGAATAGATATGATAATATTATCCCCATCCACATCTACCTTACCAGAAGGTAAAAAAGTATATTTATAAGTATGCAAATAGGTTACGTGATGAATGGTCCAGTCAACTGAGCCAGAAAATTGGATGCCACCATTATCCGTGAGCACGCCTGAATCAAAACGGTGAACATAAAGCTGATTAGCAACGCCTTTGATCCCTTGATCCTTTTCTTTTTGCTGTTCCGCGGCATCAGTTTTGTCAACATGAAACTCAACCAAGAACTTATCACCATCTTTGAATGCCTGCAATAAATCTTGATATGTTTTAATCTCATCCCCCCGCTGCTTAATAGAAAGCCTTTCTTTATGGCTAACATCGTCCAGCCCTGAGTTACATCCACTTAGAAACAAGACAGCCGATATACACATCAGCATAGACAAAATACTATTTTTCTTCATGATTGCTAAACCCTTCATATAGTTTGTACTTACCCTAAAAGCTTAGAATATGTACTTGTTAATACAACAATATTATATAACTCTAGCTAAATTTGCTTTAAAAAGCTAAGGGACTGGAAGAAAATAACTTAAATGATTGACGCAGAATATTTTTTCACAATCAAGACGCTCAAATTAAGCAATAGCAAGCCTATTGTGTATTTGAGCAACGCCGAGTGTGGTAAAATAGACAAGAATCGTTTAAGTTATTTTTAGACAGTCCCTAAGTATAGACTAATTCATTTGGCTGAATATCAATATAATCTGGCTCGGGCATCTTCAGAAATTGTTTTGCCTTAACAAACTCTTTTCCACTTATATATGCTTTACAAACGCGGTGCATCCCGTCCATCACTTTCCCAGAAGGACAAAGGATAATTGGATAGGCTAAGTCAACCTCATATATTAGCTTTGCGTGTTCTGCAACCACTTTACATGTTGGAACGTATCCATGATTGAACCAGAAAGATTCATTTAGTTCAGCAATAAGTGACAAAGAGACATTCTTGGTTTGAATAGATTTTACAAGTGTGATCAATCGACCCACATCCCAAGCATAAGAACCATTTTTAGATGGTCGAAAATGATATTGTTTACGCAAAATATTATTAGATATAAGTTAACGATGGCTTATATTTATCAACCTGACCACGAACAATTTTATGGTAAGTATCTTTACAAATCGTAGTTACTGGACCTTGCTTGCCAGAACCAATCACTTTATCATCAATTGATTTTATTGGCGTCACTTCTGCGGCAGTACCTGTAAAAAATGCTTCATCTGCAGCATACGCATCTTCAAGTTTTAATGCTTTTTCTATGACTTTGACATTATTTTCAGCAGCAATACCCATAATGGTATCACGCGTAATGCCTGCCAATATTTTACCAAGAGATGGTGTGTACATAACACCGTCTTTAATAATAAAAAAGTTTTCGCCAGCACCTTCCGCGATATTGCCATCAGCATCTAAAAAGAGGGCTTCATGGTAATGGGTGCCACGAATTTCTATTGAGGCTAAAATGCCATTCAAATAATGTCCACATAGCTTTGCATCTGCAATGGTTGATTTAGGGTGAATACGGATATATTTGGTGGTTTTAATATCAACCATATCATGTGGTAAATATGCGCCCCAAGGCCAACAAGCAACAATAAGATCAACAGGCGCATTATTAGGATTTACACCCATAATCCCATAACCAAAATAAACTAATGGGCGAATATAGCCTTGCTCAAGTTTGTTAACACGAACAGTCTCCACAATCGCATCAAATACCTCTTGTTTAGTAAATGGAACATCCATTGCTAGCGCATTTGCAGAATAAAACAAACGGTCAACATGTTCTTGTAATTTAAATATGGCTGGACCTTTATCCGTTTTATAAAAACGTATTCCTTCAAATGCACCACCACCATAATGTAATGTATGCGTCAATACATGAGTTGTGGCTTTATCCCACTCAACTAATTTACCGTTATACCAAATATAATCTGTTTTTTGCATGATTTTTCCTCTCATACATAGTTTGAAAAGACTTTTAAAAGTATATCAATCGTTTATACAGTTCGTATGTTTTTATTACAAATAAGCCTAAATTTATTCGTCCGTAACACAACCCAATGCCGATGAAGAAACACTATTAATGTACTTATATAACGTACCTTTTTTAACTTTATACTCGGGTGCTTTCCAATTCCTGCGACGCTGATCCAGCTCTTCGTCACTCAAATGAACATCAATTGAATATGCTGTTGCATCAATTGTAATTGTATCTCCATCCTGCAACAAAGCTATTGGGCCACCAACTTGAGCTTCTGGTGCAATATGACCCACAATAAAACCGTGTGAACCACCAGAGAAACGTCCATCAGTAATAAACGCAACATCTTGCCCCATACCAGCACCCATAATTAACGACGTAGGTTTAAGCATTTCAGGCATGCCAGGCCCACCTTTAGGACCTTCAAATCGAATTACAATAACATGACCTTTGCGAATTTTTCCTTGCTCCAAAGCAGCAACCATCTCTTCTTCAGAGTCAAAACAAATTGCTTGCCCCGTAAACTTATCTCCTTCTTTACCCGTGATTTTAGCAACAGACCCTTCGGGTGCTAAATTTCCTTTTAATACACGCAAGTGACCAGAATCTTTAATAGGATTTTCAACTGGCTGAATCACTTCTTGTCCTTTAGACAATCCAGGAAGGTCTTTTAAGTTCTCAGCAATCGTTTTACCTGTAACCGTCATACAATCGCCATGGAGCATGCCTTTTTCAAGTAGGTACTTCATTACAGCAGGTAAGCCACCAACATTGTGAATATCTGCCATTAAATACTTTCCGCTTGGCTTCATATCTGCAAGTAATGGTGTTTTAGCGTTAATTCTGTGGAAATCATCTAACGAAATATCAACATCAACGGCGCGTGCAGACGCAATTAAATGCAATACAGCATTCGTAGATCCACCTAACGCGACCACAACCGTAATTGCATTTTCAAATGCTTTCTTAGTCATAATATCTTTGGGTTTGATGTCTAACTCTAATAAATTTTTAATGGCATCGCCTACTCTCTCACACTCTGCTTTTTTGAGCGGATCAACCGCTGGAGTTGAAGCGCTATAGGGCAAAGACATGCCCATCGCCTCAATCGCAGATGACATGGTATTAGCTGTATACATTCCACCACACGCACCAGCACCAGGGCAGGCTTTTTTAACAATTTCTTTTCTATCTGATTCAGTAATTTCACCAGACAAGGTTGCACCATAAGACTGGAAAGCAGTAACAATATCAATATCTTGCTTTTTAAAACAGCCTGCTTTGATAGTACCGCCATAAACGATTAAACTTGGACGATTCAAGCGACCCACGGCAATCAAACATCCAGGCATATTTTTATCACAACCAGGAATAGCGACACAGGCGTCATACCAATGTGCACCCATTACTGTTTCAATAGAGTCTGCAATTAAGTCACGTGATTGCAGTGAATAGCTCATGCCGTCAGTACCCATAGAAATACCATCAGAAACACCAATCGTATTAAAACGCATCCCTACTAGGCCAGATTCAGTAACACTCTTTTTAATATCGTTAGCAAATCCTAATAAATGCATGTTACAGGTATTCCCTTCATACCACATGCTAGCAATGCCAACCTGAGGTTTATCCATATCCTGCTCTGTCAGACCCGTCCCATAAAGCATGGCTTGGGAGGCACCTTGGGTTTTATCTTGTGTTAATACCGAACTATATTTATTTAGCTTTTTACTCATACTATTTTTTCGCCTCTTACTAATTTAATCCATTATATGCATCTTCAAATGCTTCTAAAGAAGCCTGAATAATATCGGGTGATGCCGAATGACCAAGCGACCTTGCACTGCCTTTTTTCAAAACCAACTCTACAAATACAACCGAATTAGCACCAGAACCACGAGTACCCACTCGATATTCTGTTAGCTCATAATTAATTTTACCTTTACAGGCAAGAGACAACGCATTAATGACCGCATCAACAGGACCAACACCCGTACCATCCGCCTTATATGTTTGACTGCTAATCATTACCTCAACACTTGCTTTAGCCGTTTTATCTTTACCTGTTGAAACAGAAAAATCGATGACTTTAAAAGAGTTTTTGCTTGTACTCTCAGTATGCTCACGAACATCTTGGACAATATCTTGAAAGTCAGCAATTGAAATATGTTTACCCTTAACTAAAAAATTCGAGATCATTTCACGGATTTTAATAATATATGATTCACCATATTCTGCACCCAACAATGAATTTAACTCAGCTTTAATTTCTTCATTGGACGGATTTTTAGTGAATATAATTTTATCTCTATCTTCAAAAACCATCGTGCGACTTGCAAAAAAGTTACTATCATATAATTTGCAAAATTCACCCTCAGTCGGGTTAATCGTTGGTGGCTTAATGGCTGATTTAAGCACCACATTTGGATCTTTTAAGCCATCCCCCGTTAAAACACAGACAATTTTTTTACCCTGTAATGCATCACTGTTTTTAGATTTTTTGATCAATAATGCTAAAGTTGCAGCAGAGGCACTTTCAACAAATAATCCTTCTTCAGTTGAAAGTAAATATTGAGCCTCTAACATTTCTCTATCGGTAACTTCACCTGCAGAGCCTTGAGTTGTATAAATTGCAGATAAGGCTTTACTCGCATCTATAGGGTTTGGTACTGCAATTGCCGTTGCAATCGTATTACATTTGTCAGATTTTGTAATATCAGCCATATTCTTTTCATAACTTAATACAACGGAGTTAGCCCCCTCTGCTTGCACGCCAATAAGTTCAGGTGTTTTATTAATCAAGCCAAGGGCTTTATATTCTTTAAATCCTTTTGCATAGGCCGTTATGTTGGTACCACAACCAATGGGGATTACCACCTGATCTGGAACTTGATACAACATCCTGTCTCTTATACACATCTGACGCTGCCGACGATCTACTCTGTGTAGA
>CAJXRW010000190.1 GCA_913060525.1 uncultured Gammaproteobacteria bacterium | reverse complement strand
CTCGTGGGCTCGGAGATGTGTATAAGAGACAGGAACATACCTGAGAAATTACAACAACTGCATAATGAAATCTGGGAGAAGAGGACACGTCGTCACATAGATAACATTAATGACGTTATGTCAGATTTTAATTTCAAAGTACAACGTTTAATTAGCCTCGATAAATTTGAAGAATTAGCAAAATTCCAACAAAACTGTGTTGATGAATTAAATAAAAAATCCGTTAGCTATACGCAAGAGCTATTGAATGAACAATTAAGTTTTTTCCAGCAATATACAAAAATTTTTGAACCCACAACTTCAAATAAACCAAAACCTAAAGAGACTGACAAACAAAACGAAAAATCTACTCAATCATAATTTAACTTTCTAACTGAATAACAAGCTTTCTGTTTATGAAATCCACTTTAAACATGCTCAGGCTCATCAATTGGCTGAGCATTATTGCTCTATAATTTTAACAAGCATTACAACAATACAAATAATCAGCAAACCTATAAACAATTTTCGATTCGTTTGCTCACTTATCTTATTTGAAAACGCAACACCCTTTGGTGGCAACCAGATACAGAAGGGTAGTACCAGTAGGAGTGCTAAAACATTTACATAGCCAACACTATATTCAATAGTTGGTAAAGGTTGAAGTATTCCTGTGATAATGGCAAGAATTGTACCACCAATACCAATACACAAACCCGATAAACTGGCAATGGCAATGGCTTTTTTCATCGGAAATTTAAATACGGTTTTTGAGTAAGCGACAATAAAAGATCCGCCACCTATTCCTAGTAGTACCGCAAGACAAGATATAAAGTAGCCACCTAAAAATATCAGACTAAATTTAGGTTTTGGTATTATTTTAGCAGATGGATCTTCTTGCTTTTTAAATATAAGCGAACTTAAGCCAAATATCAGCATGATTAAAAACAATATTTTTAATACCATCCCAGAAATAAAAAACAAAAGAATACCACTGGTAATAATTCCAAAAATAAGACCAATCACCCACTTCTTGAAAAATGTAAAGTCAATATTTCCAAACTCTATTTGTTTTTTGACTGATAAGCTTGCATTAGCGATAATGACTGCCAACGAGGTACCAACTGCGGTGTGTGTACCAATATCAACATTGCTGAAATGCTCAAAGACAATAACAAATACTGGTACTAGTATTATACCACCACCAATACCGAATAGTCCTGAAACAAAGCTGGCGATTGCTCCTGAGATCAGGATTAATAATCCAAAAAGTATAATTTCCATTTGGTCGCTAATTGATCTTACATACTATCAAGTGTAGTTATCAAAGTGCTGGTTAGCCATAAATATCCATGAAAGTTGTAATGGTCTAATGAACCATGCTGATCAGACTTCGTAATGAAGCCAGTAGCCATAACTCATTTTTTGATAAAATTTGATATTGCTGTCTAGACAATGGGTTCACTATACTTTGTGATGATGAAAATTACAAAACAATAGAGGAAGCTAAATCTTCAATATTTGAATATATTGAAGGTTATTATAATCCTCAAAGGAAACACTCTACGATAAATTACATGACACCAAAAGAGTTCGAAGATAACATGAGATCTCAAAATCAAAACTCTCCCAAAAAGTGTAGGTAGGTCAACTAAAAAACCTGAATGAATCGTTTGTTATAAGTATTATTTTACATTTTAGTATTAGGTGTATTTTAAAATGGTTAACTCTACCTAATACAAAGTGAAAAGATTATAATCCATTATAAATTATATAGTTATAATATATAAGAATCATTTATGTAAATTTTTTTGTTAATTTCAGTATATCTAATACAGAAAAACTTTACATTTGTTAATTTAACGTGAGTTCGGGATAAGAATATCAAATAAAATGATTCAGTTGTTTGAGGGGGATTACAATGCCAAGTATTGAATATAAGAGTATTCACCAGTGCGTGGCATATGCAATATTTGAGGATATACTAGTATATAACTGCAGCGGTATCACATTAATCGCTTGTGGTTATGCTATGCGTGTTGTTCATAGTGCTAGGTGGATATATTTACTATCATTGTAGGGATAATAATTGGTTATGTCCTCGTAGGGAGTCACATAGATGGGCAGTACTAAAGACTACTGGTTCGATCGAATTGAAGCACAAAAGAATTATCGCTTGGCTAATCTTCTTGGAATTACCGAAGATGAATTAGAGCAGATCACTTACGACATTGAAGGTGATTACAGCAAAGATGGATTGCTTTATGGCTATGTTGTTCGGTTCGAAGATGATAACGATCCATCTATCATGGCAAAAATAGATGGACTTACTTCAGGCTCGTATGTGAACTTATCGCAGTGGGATTTGGAAGATCCTGAAGAAGATGAACTTCAGTGGGAATTGGTTAATTCAGAGCAATTGGAAATGTTTAATAAGCAGTTGGCTGAAATCCCTGCAGTGCTTCAAATAGAAACAACTCAAAGCACTCAGTTTAGTTTATTGGTAATGCTGCATGTTCATGTTGTTTCTACGCTGGAGCACTTCCTGTCTACTACATTTATTCATTGCGTCACGAACTCCGAAAAATTAACGAGAAAACTGATCGAAACTGATCGTGAATTTGAGAATCGCAAGTTTACAGTAAACGAGATTTACGCTCAGCACAGTAATATCAAATCAACTGTTGCTACATATTTAAAAGGTATTATCTTCCATGATATGCGCAAGGTAAAACCAATGTATGCTGAAGTACTTGGATGTGATTTTGGGGATATATCATGGCTATTTAGAGCCGTTAGAGTGAGACACGATTGTGTGCATCGCGCTGGTTATGATAAGGAAGGAAAGTTCTATTACCATGTCGGTAGAAAGTATTAAAGAGTTAGTAAAAAATTGCCGTGAGTTGGCTAAAAGAATAGATGCTCATGTACGGGAAATGGAAAGTGAATAAATAACAAACGCATGTTGTCGAACTAGTTTTCCGCTACGCTCCGAACTAGCCACAAATGAGGACGTTAGCATCAAAAGGGGAAAACATGACTGTCGATTATATTGGCGAGTATTTCAATGAAAATGGCTTTGATTTCACGAGGCTACTAAATGATGATTTCTTCTAACCAGTAAGAATACTGTTTAATGCCAAGCATTATGTATCAGCTTCTAAACTCTTAGTGGTTGCTATAGAATCAATTACCCACCTTACGCAAAAGTGCTGTAAAAGGGTTATGGATATGATGCTAGTATCCTAAATTTAAGTATCTGAAATAATTATTTTTATCAGCTATGAATAAACAGATTTTAGACATTTATACTGACTATTTAATCTGCCAAAATAAATATGCCACAGCCACTGGATTGTCAGACCTGTTATGTGGTGATATTAGCCATGATAAAATTACACGCTTTTTAAATTCAGATGATTATAGTTCCAAACAATTATGGCAATATGTTAAACCTATTGTTAAAAAGCAGGCCTCTGAATCTGGTGTCTTAATACTTGACGACTCCATTGAGGAAAAACCTTACACCGATGAAAACGAAGTAAACTGTTATCACTTCTCTCATGCAAAGGGAACTGTGGTGAAAGGGATTAATATACTCAGTTGTCTTGTTCGGTATAATGATATTAGTTTTCCTATTGGCTATGAAGTCATTAGCAAGCCAACACGGTATTGTGATTTAAAAACAAAACGAGTTAAGCGTAAGTCAGAAGTGAACAAAAATGAACTATTCCGCTCATTGATCTCACAGGCTTGTCATAATCAAGTTTCATTTAAGTATATCTTGGCTGATAACTGGTTTGGTTCTAAAGACAATATGGAATACATCCATCACGACTAGAAGTTACGCATTGAAGACAGCGTAATTTTTTGATATTTAGCAGGCAGACTCATATGATACAATTTTTTCCTAAAAATCAAATGATTAGAAAAATAACTCGCCCTTCAGCAGCTCTCTGTACCTTGCCTCAATATATTGGTTTTCTATTAAGTGAACCTAGATCAGTTAGCTGCTTGAGAGTCGGTGAGGTGCTAAAAATTTCACATGATAGCGTGAATAGATTTTTATATCGGGAGACCTATACACCAATCGACTTATTTAACGAGGCTAAATGTTCAATAGATTTAGTTGGAGGAGTCGTAAGTGTAGATGATAGCGTTTTGGATAAGCCTTATTCTAAACATATTGAGCTTGTTGGGCACTTCTGGTCAGGTAAACATCATGCTGTCGTGAAGGGATTGAATTTAATTACACTCTATTACACAGATCCGAAGGGACATCATTTGCCCATAAATTTCAGAATATATGATAAGTCTGAAGGTAAAACCAAGAATGATTATTTTCTAGACATGCTAACAGAAGTAATTGAGTGGGGATTATCACCAGCAGTTGTTACGGGTGATAGCTGGTACAGCTCAGTCAACAATCTAAAGACCATAAGAAAATGTGGGCTTGGACTGATGTTTGCTGTTGAAGCTAACAGGCTTGTTTCAGAAGTAAAAGGAACTTGGGCTCAAGTACAAAATATTGATATTCCAGAAGATGGTTTAATTGTGTGGCTAAAGGATTTTGGCAAGGTGAAAGTGTTTCGGACTTTTTTGAAAGACCAGAAAAGGCATTACATTATTAGCTTCCCAGAAGATACTAAAGCCGATAAACCATGTCGTAAACTTGAGAGCTTCCACTTTAAAGACTTTGAAAAATGGCATGATGATCATTGGAAAATTGAACAATTCCATCGTGCAATAAAACAAGTTTGCAATATTGAAAGGTTTCAAGTTAGAGGAAAAGTAGCAATTCATACCCATGTTTTTGCTTCTATATGCGGCTTTGTTGAGCTTCAAAAAATGTGTGCAGTTGATCTGATTAAAAATTGTTATGCAGTTCAACGGGATATGTTTAATGATGTAATTTCAGGCTTTGTGGATATGTTTTCACCAAAACTAGAAAGGCTTAAACCACGTTTTTCGCCATCCATCAATGCGTAACTTCTAACGACATTAAAAAGCATTTTATCATTGGCATTAAAAGCAATCGTAATATTTCATTCTCTCAATTTGGTCAGTACAAAGCATTGAAGTCTCAAGCGCTAGAAAAGGATACTTTATACAGGGTATGGCCTGTCTCTTATACACATCTGACGCTGCCGACGATCTACTCTGTGTAGA
>CAJXRW010000189.1 GCA_913060525.1 uncultured Gammaproteobacteria bacterium | reverse complement strand
GAGATTTCTGCCTGTCTCGTGGGCTCGGAGATGTGTATAAGAGACAGATACTAATCAGCGCGTTAATTTCCAGTACCTTTGTATATGCTGACGAACATGTAATTGGCGGGGTATTTGTTAGTCTTCAAGGCGGATTATCCACACCAGGAACCAGTAAGAACATACTTAAAGATGCCTTAAATAGTGAATCTACGCCCCCAACCATAACTTCAACAAGTAACTCAGGAAATGATAATGCCTATGGTGGCATATCGATAGGCTTTGATTTCCCAATTGACACAAGTGACCATGTTTCTCTTGGTCTTGAAACTGGATTTAATTATCAGAACTCATTAGTTGAATACACTGCAAATACTGGATCAGGACCAATATCCTCAACTTTTGGCACTACATATATGTTCCCTATTTTGGCAACATTCAAAACAGTATTACCAGCAGGATTATCATTTGTTCTTAAAGCTGGCGCTTCATATGTTCAACAAGAAATTTCATATTCAGGCAACACAAACCTCTTAACCGAACAACCCGCTAAAACTAATAAGTTTACGCCGACATTTGCTGTTGGGATAGGCTGGCAGTTTCAAAAATTTAATGTTACCACTTTATACACTCGCACTCTTGGCACCTCAAGCGCATCTGATATCAATAATGGCACACCTCTATCAATGAATTTGTATGCTCTACAACTAAGTTACACATTTGAAGTTCAAGAGACACAATGGTGGCAAGATAATTCACCAGATAACATGATAGAAAAACAAACTATTGAAGAAGGGTTATAGAAAAAACTATACCTGTCCTTCTTGAATTTTAGGGGGCGGTAATAACGATTCACGTCTCAACCCAAACAAAACCGCCAAAGTTCCAGCAACATATATTGAAGAATACGTACCCACAATAACACCAAGAATTAGCGCCAAAGAGAACTCGTGTATTGATGGTCCACCTAAGAAAAACAAAACAACCACCACGATTAAAGTTAAACCTGAGGTCATAATTGTACGCGAGAGCGTATCATTTACCGACCTGTTCATTACATCCGTAACTGAAGATTTTCTCATTTTTCTAAAGTTTTCACGAACCCTGTCATAAATAACAACAGTATCATTAAGTGAATAACCAATAACAGCTAATATTGCTGCTAAAGATGTTAAATCAAATTCTAAGTGTAAAGCCGCAAAAACCCCAAGAATTACAATAGGATCGTGCAACAAGGCAATACCAGCACTAAGAGCAAATTTCAATTCAAATCTGAACGCAATATAAGCAACAATACATATCATAGCAACAATGATTGCCAATAACCCATTCGTTGCTAGCTCTTGACCAACCTCTGGACCAATATAGTTTACGGCAGCTATATCAGCACTTCCGCCTAATGCATCTTGTATTTGTGCTTGTAATTTTTGCTGTTCAGTCTGTCCATCAACAGAGACATTCTGATTCTGCTGATTACTTTGGGGTAGCAACCGAATCATGATATCTTTCGTTGAGCCAAAAGTGATTACTTCAGAACCACTAATCCCAGCTTTATTCAGATTACTCTTAACTTCAGATAAATTTGGTGTTTGTTTATAGCTTACTTGAACCTGATAGCCACCAGTAAAATCAATCCCCCAATTTAACCCATTAAAGGCGAGAAAAAATATTGATCCCAATATTAAAATGATTGAAATAAACCCAGTATATTTTCTAATACCCATAAAGTCGATATTAGTATTTTGTTTAAAAAACTCCATGTTTATACTCTACCTTTTCTTATTCCAATTGAAATCCACCTAAGCTGTCGACGTTTACCATATATAAAATTAACCATAGCTCTTGTCACAGTAATAGCCGTAAACATGGATGTGATAATCCCAATCATTAACGTCACAGCAAATCCTTTAACCGCGCCCGTTCCGATAGCGAATAATATAATTGCAACAATTAAAGTGGTAATATTAGAGTCAACAATGGTTGAAAATGCTCTTTGATATCCTGCATGAATGGCAGCCTGTGGCGTCATACCATTACGCAATTCTTCACGGATGCGCTCAAATATAAGCACATTCCCATCAATAGCCATTCCCAAGTTCAACACAATACCTGCTATACCTGGCAGCGTTAGTGTCGCCCCAGGAATAATAGACATAACACCGACAATAAAGAACAAATTTAAAACAAGTGCAATATCTGCAACCAAACCCATTAATCCATAATATAAAACCATGAATATGACAACCAACGCTAAAGCAACTGCAATAGATATAGCACCCATTTTAATGTTTTCGGCACCCAATGTTGGACCTATGGTCTGCTCCTCAACGATCTGTACAGGTGTAGGTAATGCACCTGAACGAATCATAAGTGCAACATTTTGTGCTTCACGCATTTGTAGACCAGTAATTTGAAAACTATTACCCAATCTAGATTGAATCGTTGCTGCATTAATAATTTGCTTACTAACACTTGGCACGGTTACCTCTTTGCCATCTACCATTTTTTTATCGAAATTGGTTTGAACCAGAACAGCTGCAAGCTGTTTCCCTATATTTTCGCCAGTAACCTTACTAAAATAACTCACCTCTGGACCACTCAGTTTTATACTAACTGACGGCATTTGAGTTTGAGGATCTGGTGTAGCAATCGCACCAACAATTGCACTACCACTTAACACAACCCTATTATATAAAACCAGCGGCTGTCCATTTGCGAAATAATACAGGCTAGAGCCAATCGGCACATTACCGTTTTCCGCAGACTGTATAGAAGCATCTTGATTCACTAGCTGGAACTGTACAGTTGCAGTACCTCCGAGTATCTGTTTAGCCCTAGCAGAATCTTGCACCCCTGGCAGTTCTATAATAACTCGATTATTATTTGACTTAGTGACAGAAGCCTCTGCCACACCTAACTCATTAACACGATTCCGCATAACCTCAACTACTTGCGTTAAAGCAGAGTCACGAATCTGATCAACTTCTTGATTATTTAATGCTAGAGAAATTTGCTCTGCACCTTTTTCGTTCTTTGTCGTGATTAATAACTGCGGGAAATGCGATTTTAGATAGCTTTCCGCATTATCGATCACATCTTGTGACCTGTTATTAAATTCAATGACCACTTTACCTGAAACGACATCTACACCAGAATAACGAATATTTTCTTCTCTAAGTTGCGTGCGAATTTCACTCGCAAAATTATCCAGATTATTTTTTATTGCTGTATCCGTATCAGCCTCAAGTACAAAGTACATTCCACCACGAAGATCTAGCCCATAATTCATCGGGCTAGCACCAATTGCTCTAAGCCAATCAGGTGTATTTGGCGACAAGTTTAAGGCAACGGTCATATCATTACCAAATATATCAGATAATTCTGTTTGCGCTTTGGTTTGCTCATTCACACTATCAAATAGCATAGAAATATTATATTTATCAACTTCAAGGTCATGATATTTAATATTATTCTGCAACAAAATATCTTTTGTTTTTTGAACTGTCTGTTCAGTCAATTCTGAACTATTTTTAGGCGACAATTGAATAGAAGGTGTTTCCCCAAAAGCATTAGGTAATGAATATAACACCGCAATAATAATGAAAAAAACAATTAAAAGGTTACGCCACAAAGGATATTGATTGAGTGGTGCTTGACCAATTGGTCTGGTATACATAGGCTACTACCTCAAGTAAATTGAACGCTATTAATTAATTTTCACGGTTCCTTTAGGTAATACGCCACTAATAGCACTTTTTTGAATTTTAACATTTACATCTTCTGACACTGTAAGTTCTATAAAGTTATCACCCACAGATGCAATCTTACCGATCATACCACCACTAGTTGTAACTTCATCCCCTTTTTCAACTGAGCCCAGCATTTTTTTATGCTCTTTGCTACGTTTCATTTGAGGGCGGATCATCAAAAAATAAAAAATGGCGATAAATGCGACCAGCATGATAATGGAACTATAGCCTGAGCCTCCTTCCATCATTCCACCAGTTGCACCCTCTGCAAACGCGCTTCCTATCGTTGCTAAACTAACGGCTATAACAGCAAATAACTTATTCATATTTATTCCTTATCCTTGGTTTAATGTTGGTACAGCAAGCTGACGCTTTGCATAAAAATTTTCTACAAACTCTGCAAATGTACCTGAGTCAATTGAATTACGCAAACCCATCATAAGTTTTTGATAGTAGGTAATGTTGTGAATCGTATTCAATTGAGCGCCTAAACATTCCTTTGTTTTATCTAAATGGTATAAATAACTTCTACTGAAGTTCTTACAAGTATAGCACTCACAGCTTTCATCTAAAGAGTTGACATCATATTTATATTTAGAATTCCTGATACGAATAACACCTGTATCTACAAATAATTGTCCGTTACGTGCGTTTCTTGAGGGCATAACGCAGTCAAACATATCAATACCTCTACGAACGCCCTCCACTAAATCTTCAGGCTTACCTACGCCCATTAAGTATCTCGGCTTGTCTTCTGGCATTAAGGGCGCTATTGCTGAAAGTGTACTTAACATTTCATCTTTTGGTTCACCAACGGACAGTCCTCCTATGGCATATCCATCAAACCCAATGCTGGTTAAATGCTTAAGAGATGCTTCCCTTAAATCTGGATACATCCCGCCTTGAACAATTCCAAAAAGTGCAGCTGGATTTCCAATATGCGCATCCTTACTTCTTTGAGCCCACCGCATGGATAACAACATCGATGCTTTTGCCTCCTCAAATGTAGCAGGATAAGGCGTACACTCATCAAAACACATAACAATATCAGAGCCCAAGTCTTTTTGAATTCTCATGGATGTTTCAGGATCTAAAAAAATTTTACTCCCATCAATTGGGGAACGAAAGCTCACGCCCTCTTCGGTTAACTTTCTTAACGCACCTAAACTAAAGACCTGAAAACCACCTGAATCAGTTAAAATAGGTCCAGACCATCTCATGAAATCATGTAAATCACCATGCAGCTTGATAATATCTGTACCAGGTCGTAACCATAAATGAAAAGTATTGCCAAGCACAATTTGAGCGCCAGTCTCCCTCACATTATCAGGCGTTAATGCCTTAACAGCGCCATACGTACCAACTGGCATAAAGGCTGGAGTATCGACAATACCCCTGTCTCTTATACACATCTCCGAGCCCACGAGACAGGCAGAAATCTC
>CAJXRW010000188.1 GCA_913060525.1 uncultured Gammaproteobacteria bacterium | reverse complement strand
TTTATATTTAATGCTAATATTAAATCAATATTTTGAGAGTGAAGCTTGCTATATATGGAAAAACCAAAAATTATTGAACGTGTAAATTTCCTGTTGGGAATAAGTTTGACTATTAATATTGTTTTTGGTGTGTTTAATCTTTGCATTGATGCGCAATATCCCGACTTTAGCGGAATAACTATCTTGATCTTCATTATTGAAATAATTATTAAAGCATTTTGGTACTTTAAGATTTATCAAGGTAGTAATATTGCAAGGACACTGTATATTTGGATTGGTGCATTTGCATTACCAATTATATTTATCGCTTCTTTTTATGTGATGTACGATAAATCATTTTTTGATGGGCTGGAACACCTAGCCCTGTCTACAATTGGTTTAATTTTGATTTTTTCTTTATGTAACCCTGAAGTAAAGTCTTGGTTTGAACAAGATAAGTTAGATGACAAATAAAGAACGGTATCATTCAATTTAATTTTACGCCATAATTATTTAATTAAGCTTCAAGTACTTTTAGCATATGCAAAATATCAGAAATTTTTCTATCATCGCACATATTGACCACGGTAAATCAACGTTGGCTGATCGCTTTATTCAGTTTTGTGAGGGTTTAACAAATAGGGAAATGCAAGAACAAGTTCTTGACTCAATGGATATTGAAAGGGAGCGTGGTATTACGATTAAGGCGCAAAGCGTTACATTAAATTACAATGCGAAGAATGGGCAAACCTACCAGTTAAATTTTATTGATACCCCAGGTCATGTTGATTTTACTTATGAGGTGTCTCGTTCCTTATCTGCATGTGAAGGTGCATTGCTTGTCGTTGATGCCGCTCAAGGTGTGGAAGCGCAGACGGTTGCAAATTGTTATACCGCTATTGAACAAGATTTAGAAGTTATTCCTGTTTTAAATAAAATTGATTTACCTGCGGCTGAGCCTGAGCGAGTTTGCCAGGAAATTGAAGATGTAATTGGCATTGAGGCAAAAGATGCGGTACAAGCCAGTGCAAAATCAGGTATTGGTATTGAAGATGTATTAGAAAGTATTGTTAAAAAAATTCCAGCCCCAGTCGGTGATCCAGATGCGCCATTACAAGCATTAATCATTGATTCCTGGTTTGATAATTATTTGGGTGTTGTTTCTTTAGTAAGAATTAAACATGGTTCTTTAAGTGTTCATGACAAAGTTCGTGTCATGTCAACGGGAGATGATCACCAAGTTGATCAGGTTGGTATTTTTACCCCTAAAATGACAAAGCTTAAAACTTTAGCGACTGGGACAGTTGGTTTTGTTGTTGCTGGAATTAAAGATATTCATGGTGCGCCAGTAGGCGATACATTAACCCATACTAGAAGACCAGCTGACAAACCGCTAGCGGGGTTTAAACAAATTCAACCACAAGTTTATGCAGGTATGTTTCCTATTTCTTCAGATGACTTTGAAGATTTTAGGGAGGCACTCGAAAAACTTAGCTTGAATGATGCTTCTTTATTTTTTGAACCTGAAGTATCACAAGCTCTAGGATTTGGGTTTCGATGTGGTTTTTTGGGTATGCTGCATATGGAGATTGTGCAGGAGCGTTTAGAAAGAGAGTATGATATCGACCTGATTACCTCTGCTCCGACGGTTGTCTATGAAGTGACAAATAAAAAAGGTGAGGTTCTTTCAGTTGATAATCCGTCAAAACTACCAGACCCTGGTTCAATTGAAGAGATGCGTGAACCGATTGTTCGAGCTAATATTTTAGTGCCTCAAGATCATGTTGGTTCGGTGATTAAACTCTGTATCGAAAAACGGGGTTCGCAGGTTGACATGCAATATCTCGGTAAACAGGTTTCTTTGATTTATGATATTCCCATGATTGAGGTGGTTATGGATTTCTTCGATAGATTAAAGTCGGTCAGCAGGGGCTATGCTTCACTTGATTATGAACTACATGGTTATCAAGCAGCAAATATGGTCAAGCTTGATGTGCTGATAAATGGTGAGCCAGTTGATGCATTAGCATCTATTGTGCATAAAGATCAATCAGGTTATCGAGGGCGAGAATTAGTTGAACGCTTGAAAAATTTAATTCCCAGACAAATGTTTGATGTTGCCATTCAGGCTGCGATTGGTTCTAATATTATTGCCCGTTCTAATGTGAAGGCATTAAGAAAAAATGTGACTGCTAAGTGCTATGGTGGTGATGTATCGCGTAAGAAAAAACTTTTGGCGAAGCAAAAAGAAGGTAAAAAACGCATGAAGCAAGTAGGGAGTGTTGAAGTTCCCCAAGAGGCATTTTTATCTGTGCTGAAGCGTGATTCTGAATAAATAAACTAAGTTATCACACTGTCATAAAATTTGATTTTATTTGCGTAATCTGTATATTATCTGACGTCTATGTCTTTTAAGTATGTTGGTTTTATTATGTCAGGTGAAAAAGTAATTGTAGGTCTTTCTGGTGGGGTTGACTCATCTGTCTCAGCTTTGTTGTTAAAACAAAAAGGCTATGATGTGACGGGTGTTTTTATGAAAAACTGGGAAGAAGATGATACAGATAAATTTTGTTCAGCTTCGGAAGACATTAAAGATGCGCAGTCGATATCTGAAAAAATTGGAATTCCCTTTAAAAAAATCAATTTCGCTTCTGAGTATTGGGATTATGTTTTTGAATATTTCTTAAAAGAATATAAAGCGGGTAGAACACCTAATCCAGATATCCTATGTAATAAAGAAATTAAGTTTAAGGCTTTTTTAGATTATACAAAAATGCTTGGTGGGCAGTATCTCGCAACTGGACATTATGCACGTAAACGCTTTAATGATGAAACTGGATTATATGAGCTGTTGAAAGGTAAAGATAATAACAAAGATCAATCTTATTTTTTATACACATTAGGGCAAGAACAGCTTAAATATGTACTTTTCCCAGTTGGTGAGTTACCTAAACCAGATGTTCGAAATATTGCATTAATTAATGGTTTAGTTACCCATAATAAAAAAGATAGTACGGGAATTTGTTTTATCGGTGAGCGTAAATTTAAAGATTTTTTAAATCAATATCTTCCTGCAAAACCAGGGTTAATCAACGATGAGAATGGTGTGAAGATAGGTGAGCATGATGGCTTAATGTATTATACATTGGGTCAGCGTCAAGGATTAAAAATAGGGGGCGTGGCAAATCGGTCAGAGGAACCGTGGTATGCTGCCAAGAAAGATCTCGAAAAAAATATTCTGATTGCTATTCAAGGACATAATCATCCATTACTTATGTCAAATCATTTGGGGGCAAATCAAATGCATTGGGTATCTGGCAAAGCACCGTCAAATCAGTTTGAATGTTTTGCTAAAACACGTTATCGTCAGCCAGACCAAAAATGTATGGTAAGAGTACACGACAATGGTGATTTATCAGTTAGTTTTAATGCTCCACAAAGAGCAGTGACACCTGGGCAATCCTTGGTGTTGTACCAAGATGATATCTGTTTGGGTGGAGGTGTTATTACTCAGTATGGCTAGGCTATTTTAAATCTTAATTATTTCGTTGCTTAAAAACATTAGCGCTAGAGTAGAGGTATTTATTTGCAGTTGTGCTTGGTTTTTTGGCATAAAATTTTGTAAATCGTTTTTTTATTACTATAATTTTTTTTGGTATTAGCATCTTTTGGAGTGGTAAAAAAAATGGTAAAAAAACTTAAATATATATTAATAATGGCTTTTGTTTTAATTGTTGCTGCATGTACGACAATGCAGCCTATTGACAATATAGGTCAGCAAACAGTACCTAATGGGCTCACTGGTGACCAAGTGCGGCAGTCAATATTGAGTGCTTGTGGCTTAATGGGTTACAAAGCTGATGAAGCTAGTCCAGGTACGGTCTTAGTGACTATTAGTACAGGAGATGAGCAAACTGCTAAAGTAAAAATAAGTTATGACAACTCAGGCTATAGTCTGTTATACGTTTCATCACAAAATATTGAACAGCAAAATGGTCAAATTTCTGAAGAATACAATAATTGGGTAAAATCTCTAAATAATGCAATTCAAAACCAATTAAATCAGGCATCTTCTAGAACTGTTATGGGAGGTCCTTCCGACACCTCAAACAATACGACAGTAATAAGTAAAGAAAAGCAGCCAAAATCTGGTTCTTAGAGAAGTATTCTGTTTAAAATAAAAAAGGCGATAGAGTTATATCGTCTTTAATTTAATATCCTCAAAATTTTATTTTTATAACTGATGCACACATTAAAGTTAATATGGTGATAATTAAATAAAGTGATTAGTATTTTTAGTATTATCTACGATAAAACAGTGCTAGTTATTGATCTGTTTTGAACTGCTAAGTGTCTTTAGCTAGAATCCTTTTGAAATCAACAAAAATGGTATAGCTATGATTAAAAAATTAAACTATCTTTTAGCCGTCGGTGCAATTACTTTAACAGCGAGTTGTACAAGCATGCAACCTATTAATAATGAGTTAAATCAACCCGTTCCGAGTTCAATGACTAGAGCTCAGGTTAGTGAAGCGATTTTAGCTGTTTGTGGTGCAGAAGGCTGGAAGGTTTCACAAAACACTTTGGGTAAGATTGTTGCAACATATCAAAATAATGATGAACAGCTTGCAACAGTTGAAATTACATTTAGTGAAATGAATTATAATATCACCTATGTTTCATCCAAAGAAATGGATCAAGAAGATAGTGAAATTGATGCTAATTATAATGCTTGGGTCAATGAATTGAGCGGCGCTATTCAGAAGGAGTTAAACCAGGTTTCTTCTAGTGATAATGCACAAGCTACATCTAGTAATAAACAAAGCAGTAGTGATAGCGCCAATAAAAATCAGTGAGTAGGATAATATTTTTTCTTAAAATTATAGGAAAGTAAAAATAGATAAACCCTTTGATAATATTATCAAAGGGTTTTGTTTTTAAATATGAATTAAGCTTATGCCACTACGCTAATATCGACAGATGGGCGAAGTGTTGAACAAGTTGCTAATGCTTTATGCACCGGATGGTGAGCAAATTTTTCAAATGGTGCGCCTTTACCTGCTTTTTCTGTAATATGAGGTACGGCTTGTTGCATTAAGTTATAGTCAAAACGAGGTGCCCATTTGCGTGAGCCAAGTCTTGCTGTGGTAGAGCAATTATCAACCATATGTGCAACACCTGTCTCTTATACACATCTGACGCTGCCGACGATCTACTCTGTGTA
>CAJXRW010000187.1 GCA_913060525.1 uncultured Gammaproteobacteria bacterium | reverse complement strand
ACGAGATTTCTGCCTGTCTCGTGGGCTCGGAGATGTGTATAAGAGACAGCGGGTGATCCAATTGCAAAACCAATCCAACACGCAGAAATTTGACTGGACGCTTCCGTCGCATTCAAGTTATATGCTGATTCAAGATAAGGTATTCCCCATAGCGATGCTAATGCAGACATAGGACCCCAAGTAAAGAGTGCTTGTGAACTGACTAGCCAATTTCTTGGCATCTTCACCACATCAACTACACAACGGAGCATAGAAGTCGAGTTCCTCTTGGCACAATGGACATGATTTTTAGGGTAGCTTCTAATAGCGATTGCATAGAACACCGCCATAACCAAACCAATACAACCAATTACGATTGAAATCGAACGCCAAGAATAGTTGTTTAACAGCATCGCAATAGGAACCTGTCCGAGGATAGCACCCAAACTTGCCATAAACTGAACCATACCAGTCATAAAGGCATAATACTCTTTTGGAAACCAGTGGCTAATTAGAAAATAAACACCAACCATAGCAAAGCCTGCACCAAAGCCTATTATAAAACGGCTGAGAAATGCCAATGCAAGATGATCTGCGTATGCCAAGAATATAGAACCAATGGCACAGCAAGCAATTGCAAACGTTAACACAACCCGAGGACTATATTTATCTAAAATAACACCCACAGGTATTTGCATGATTGAATAGGCAATTAAAAATGCTGCACTAAACCATCCTATTCCAGCACCATCTGTATGAAAAGCAGTAATTAATTCTCCCGTCATACTGCTAGGTAAAACACGGAGAACAAACTCATAAATGACAAAAAATGCAGCTAGAGAGCAATTAAAAATTGCTAAAAACCAAAGCATCGGGCTCATGATTACCTGAGTAGACTGTTTTTGTTCTTTGCTTTCTGCCATCTTCTTGCTCTATTTTAAAGACAATTCAATAAGCCTACCTAAAAAATGGGGTAGTTATCTCAGGAAATCACAAAATTATTAAAATTAGATACTAATATCTTTATTAGAATAGAAAGGCATAAGAAATATGCCTTAAATTATATTGTTATACTTCTACTGTTTCTTTGATATCAACTTTAGCTAAAGCTTGATCTAAGTCAGCTATTAAATCATCGATAGATTCAATACCAGTAGAGTAACGAATTAAGCTTTCAGGAATCCCCGCTCTAACACGCTCTTCTGCGGTTAACTCAACATGGCTGGTTGTTCTAGGCGGGCCAACAATTGTTTCGACACTCCCCAAGTTAGCTGCTCGATAAACATGCTGCATCGCCATCATACACGTTTTAACACTTTCAAAACCACCTTTTAGCGAGAAGCTTAACATGCCACCAAAGCCTTTCATTTGCTTTTTAGCAATTTCATGCTGAGGATGAGTTGTTAACCCAGGGTAAAACACACCTTCTACTTTAGGATGTTGCGCTAAAAATTCTGCCACTTTTTGTGCGCTTGCGTTTTGACGCTCAATTCTCAATGCGAGTGTTTTCATGCCTCTTAATAATAAATAAGCCGACATAGGGTGTAAAGTTGCACCTGTGATTTCACGAAAATTGAATACTTTGTCTACAAGTTCTTTTTTACCACAAATCACACCACCTAATGCATCCGCATGACCACCTAAAAATTTTGTTGCGCTATGCACCACTATATCGACACCTAATAAAATAGGATTTTGGTTAATCGGTGTTGCAAATGTATTATCGACAATAACAGTCGCACCGACTTTTTTAGCTGCATCCGTCAAACGTTTTATATCCACAACTTTTAGGGTTGGGTTAGTTGGTGTTTCTAAATAAAGCACCTTACAACCTTTGGCAATTTCAGCTTCAATTGCTTGATGATCCGTTGTATCACACAAACATACTTCAATATCGTATTTCGGTAAAATGTCATTAAAGACTTTATTCGTTCCACCATAGGTATCTTTAACACTGACAACTCTATCTCTAGGACCCAGTAAAGTGAATAGAGTATTACTAATTGCTGCCATACCAGTTGAAAAACTTGTTGCTGCTTCTGCTTGCTCTAAAATACGGATTTTCTCTTCGAATTGTTCTACAGTTGGATTCGTATTGCGTGAATAGATATGACCTTTAGCTTTACCTAAAGCCACATCATGCCACTCATCCATATCATCATAACTGTAGCTAACACTATGGAATACAGGAACTTGGGTTGTACCAGCGTATAATTCTTTACCTTCGCCAGCCCAAACGGCTTGTGTTTCAATACTTAGTTTTTTACTCATGACAAAGCTCCTTGCGTTTGATTATGTGCCCTAAGAGAATTACTGTAATTTACTTTGTAGGCAACTTTGTTACATAATTAGTGACTATTAATAACATTAACAGGAATGATTAATGCACAGCACTCATCTTAATCTTAAGCAATTTATTCATGCAAGGGCAATCGCAGCAAATTTTGTAAAAAAAACCCCTGTTGTTTATTCACATCCTTTAACAAAGATATTTAAGCAAGATTTCTATTTAAAGTGTGAGATGTTACAACCAACAGGTTCTTTTAAATTAAGGGGTGCTGCAAATAAGTTATTAAACCTATCAAAAGATAAAATTAAAAAAGTCATCGCCGTTTCTACTGGAAATCATGGTTGCGCTGTTGCTTATATGGCACAAAATTTAGGTTTTGATGCATTTATCTATGTTTCTAGCAATGTTCCTAAAAATAAGTTAGATAATATAAGACAATACGGTGCAAAAATTATTATAACAGGCAATAGTCAAGATGATGCAGAAGTTGAAGCCCGCAAAGCTGCCGAAGCAGATGACGCTGTATTAATTCACCCATTCGATGATGAAGAAATTATTGCTGGTCAAGGGACGATGGCGTTAGACCTAGTTGAGCAAATTCCAAACCTTGAAAATATATTAGTGCCCCTTTCTGGAGGAGGTCTCATAAGCGGCGTTGCCTGTGCCTTAAAACAACTAGACCAAAACATAAAAGTCATTGGTATTTCTATGGAAAAAGGTGCAGCAATGCATGCCAGCATAACTGCACAAAAACCAGTTGAAGTAGAAGAGGTAATTTCTCACGCTGATAGCTTACAAGGTGGTATCGGACTAAATAACCAATATACATTTGAATATACAAAAAAATATGTTGATGATTATATCCTGGTTACTGAAGAAGAAATTCTTGCTGGCATGCAATACCTTTTAGAAAACCATCGGTTTTTAGTCGAGGGTGCTGCTGCGGTAAGCACTGCAGCAATTTTAGCAGGAAAAATAAACCTTAAGGGTAATACTGCCTGTATTCTCACAGGAAATAATATCGATACAAAAATTATCCACCAATTTAAGGAGGCATCATGACGATTAAAATTATCCAAGAAGCTGAACTAAAACAAAAAGTCACCCTGACTAATGAAGCATTAATGGCAGTTGAGCAAGCGTTTGTAAAGCTTGCTGAAGGAAAAGTTACCATGCCACCCGTTATGCACTTGGATGTCAAAGAATTTGAAGGCGAGGTCGATGTAAAATCCGCCTATATCCATGGTTTGGATAAATTTGTCATAAAACAGTCATCTGGATTCTTTAATAACCCGAAAAAAGGGCTGCCTTCTTCTGGTGGGTTGATGATTGTCATAGATGCCACAACAGGTTTTCCTTGTGCATTATTACTGGATAATGGTTATTTAACTGATATTAGAACTGCGCTTGCAGGTGCAATTTCTGCTAAATATTTAGCCAACAAAAATATTCATACCGTCGGTGTGATAGGCGCGGGTAACCAAGCAAAATATCAACTTAAGGCATTAAAGCTAGTACGAGATTACAAAGAAGTTATGATCTATGCACGCAATACCGCACAAGCAAAAGCCTATCAAGATGAAATGAAAAGCGTATTAAACTGCCAAATACAAGTTGCTTCATCACTAGAAGAAGTGGCTAGATCCTGTCAGCTGCTCGTCACAACAACACCTGCAACAACACCTTATATATTACCTGAATACCTTCACGAAGGACTACATATTACTGCTGTGGGTTCAGATGCAGCAGTGAAAAATGAAATTGCTGCAGCCTGTTTTAATACATTCGATAAAATAATTTGTGACAGCATAGAACAAAGCCTTGTTATCGGTGAATGTCATCATGCACAATTGGCAAATACATTCGAGACAAACAAACATAAAATATTAACACTTGGTGAATTCATTAAAGATAAGTCACTTAGACGCCAATCAGAACAAGATATTACATTATGTGACTTAACTGGCACTGGCGCTCAAGATACAGCCATTGCTAAATTTGCATTGGAAACCTTATAGAACAAATCCAAACTAGTAAATATGGCTGCGTGCAAACAAAATCAAGAAATAGAAGAGATGAAAGAAAGAGTCATTTTCTCGCTCCATGTAACAGGTACTAAGGCATTCGTTGGCAGGTTAATGATTTAGACCTATACCATATAAAACATGTGCTCCATCGGAATAGCCTCTATCAAGGAAAAATAATTTTAAAATCTACGAAATCAAAGTCTTAAAAGTTTAGGCGTTTAATTAAGCTTCATTAAATCTGTTCTAAAAATCAAGAATAGAAAGCCACTTAAAACAAATGCAATTGTTGCTAATATAAAAGGTAAACTAATATTAATATCAATTAACCAACCTCCAAACAGTGAAGTGATTGCTGCACCTAGTGTAAATAATGAAACAGTTAACCCCATAACCCAGCCTTGTTTTTCTTCAGTTACTGAGTTTGAAAATAAAGTCAGCATACTTGTATAGGCTAGACCAAAAGCCCCCATAAAAGGAATTGCTAAAATATAAACTAAAAATGGAGCCTTAACCATTACTAATAAAAATATAGGTAATGCCATGATAATTAAGGATGCTGACACAATACGTGTATGTTTGAAAACCCTTGAAATAGGATGAACAAGTAAAGAACAGCTTATTGCATTAGAAACTCCAAAAATTAACATGACAATACTATTTTGTAATGTGCTAAATTGAAATTTCTGGTACAAAAAGACCGCAATAAATACATATACAGTATTAAATGCCATCTGCATGAGAAAAAATATAAGTGACAACTTCATTAATTTCTTATCTTTAATCATGAGATTAAACTGAGTGATTAAATCTAATATACTAAACTTAAATTTTTCTCTAACTCTTTCTACATCATTATAAAAAGCTAATACCATATAAATACTGTCTCTTATACACATCTGACGCTGCCGACGATCTACTCTGTGTA